>DASUIK010000159.1:0-12312 GCA_036279795.1 Burkholderiaceae bacterium
GGCCTGTCGCGTGGCGTGCCCTCGGCCAGCGGCGCGCTGCACGCCTTGCTCAAGGACAACCGCATTGGCCCGCTGGAGCAGGCGGCCTACCAGCAGATCAAGCTGCAGAAGGAGGCCGGTGGCATCGATCTGCCTTCACCGCTGTTCGAGAACCAGCGTTTCAGCAAGTTCATGCGCGAGGTGTTTGAAACCGTGGCCTATGGCAAGGCCACCGAGCAGGAGGCCGCACGTCGTTTGTACGAGGAAGGCAACACCCTGCTCAAACGCATCAAGTGAAGGGGGCACACATGTTCAGCTTGCACAACGCTGCGCGCCGCCGTCTGGTCATGGGTTTGTCGGCGGCGGGTGCTGGCATGGCCCTGTTGCCCGGTTGTTCCAGCACCGGCCCCGTGGCCAGCAGCCACCCGTGGGAGCGCCAGGTGCTGGCCGCCAACGATGGTTGGGCAGCGGCCGAAGGTGGCACGCGGGGTGGTGCCGACGCCTTGCCCTCCATGGTGTTCGACGTGCGCAATCACGCCGAACTGGTGGCGGCTTTGGCTGCCGGCGCAGCCGGTGCGCCCCGCATCGTGCGCGTCCACGGCCGCATCGATTTGTGTGTGGACGCGCAGAACCGCCCCGTGGGGGCCGAGGCCTTCCGCGACCCGGCCTTTGATTTCGAGGCCTACCTGCGCGCCTACGCACCTGCGGTGTGGGGCAAGCAGCCGCTGACCGGTCCGCTCGAAGAGGCCCGCCAGCGCTCGGCCGACCGCCAGCAGGCCACGGTGGTGGTGCCGGTGCCCTCGCACACCACCGTCATCGGTTTCGGGCCCGACGCCGGCTTCAAGAACGGCATGCTTTTGCTCAAAAACGTGGACAACGTCATCGTGCGCAACCTGCGCTTCAGCGACGCCTACGACTTTTTCCCTGCCTGGGACCCCAAGGACAACGCCAGCGGCGAGTGGAACGCGGAGTACGACAACCTCTCGCTGAGCAACGCCACGCATGTGTGGGTGGACCACTGCAGCTTCGACGATGGCGCGCGGCCCGACCACACCGCCCGCACCGCGCTGGGCCGGCCCATGCAACACCACGACGGTCTGCTCGACATCACCACCCGCTCCAACTGGGTCACGGTGTCGTATTGCCATTTTCGCGACCACGACAAAACCAACCTCGTGGGCAACAGCGACAAGGCCGACGACGAGGGGCGCCTCAAGGTCACCTTCCACCACAACTGGTGGGAGTGCTGTGGCGAGCGCGCGCCGCGTGTGCGTTTTGGCCAGGTCCACGTCTACAACAACCTCTACACCGGCAGCGACCAGGGCCCGTACCCGCTGGGTTACTCGATTGGCGTGGGCGTGCAGTCGCGCCTGGTGGTGCAGAACAACGTGTGGGAAACCCCGGCCCACCTGCCCGCCACCCGACTGGTGCGGCTGTGGCGCGGCCAGCACCTGTGGGCGCGCGACAACTGGCACAACGGCCAGCCGGTCGACTTGCTCGCCGCGCTCAGGCAGGCCAACCCCAATGCCCCGGTGGGCGCCGAGGTGGGTTGGGTGCCGACGCTCCACGGGGCCATCGATCCCACGGCCGACGTCGCTGCGAAAGTGCGTGCGCAGGCTGGCGCCGGGCGGGTGTGAAGGTCCTATTTGTTGATCAGGGAGTTTGAATGAAGATCGAAAAAATTGACGGGCAGGTGTTCACCTACCCGACCCGCCGCAGCGTGGACAGCGCAGGCCACTCGCACCCTGGCGAACTGGCTCAGGCCAAACAGGTGCTGTTGAGCATCACCTGTGACGATGGCAGCACCGGACACTGTTTTGCCCCTTGCGAAGTGATCCGCCCCCACGTGCTGGACAGCTTTGTGCGCAAGGTGCTGATCGGGCGCGACCCCATGCACCGCGAAGCGCTGTGGCATGAGCTGGAACACTGGCAGCGTGGCAGCGCCGGCCAGCTCACCGACCGCGCCCTGGCTGCGGTGGACACCGCGTTGTGGGACCTGGCCGGTCGTTCGCTGGGCGAGCCCGTCTACAAGCTGTTGGGCGGTTACCGCGACAAGGTGCCGGCCTACGGCAGCACCATGTGTGGCGACGAAACGCCGGGTGGCCTGTCCACCCCCGACGAATACGCCGCCTTCGCCGTCAAGCTGGTGGCGCGTGGCTACCGTGGCATCAAGCTGCACACCTGGATGCCGCCGGTATCCTTCGCGCCCGACGTGGACATGGACATCCGTGCCTGCGCCGCCGTGCGCGAGGCCGTGGGGCCCAACGTGCCGTTGATGCTCGACGGCTACCACAGCTACAGCCGCACCGACGCCCTGCGCATCGGCCGCGCCCTGCAGCGCCTGGACTTCACCTGGTTCGAAGAGATGATGAACGAGCAAAGCATGGCCTCCTACGTGTGGCTGGCCGAGCAGCTCGACATCCCCATCCTCGGGCCCGAGAGCCTGTCCGGCAAACACCACAGCCGTGCCGACTGGATCAAAGCCGGCGCCAGCGACATCCTGCGCGCCGGCGTCACCGGTGTGGGCGGCATCTCGCCGGCGCTGAAAGTGGCCCACATGGCCGAAGGTTTTGGCATGAACTGCGAGGTGCATGGCAATGGCGCCGCCAACCTGGCAGTCTGTGCGGCCGTGCGCAACTGCCGCTGGTACGAGCGTGGCCTGCTGCACCCCTTCCTCGACTACGACGAGGTGCCCGCCTACCTGCACCGCCTGCCCGACCCCATGGACGCGCAGGGCTACGTGCACCTGTCGCAAGCGCCGGGCCTGGGCGAGGACATCCACTTCGAGTACATCGAGGCCCACACGATCGCGCGGTTCTGAGCGGCGCATGGGGCTGAGGGCCCATGCGTCAAAATCGGTGCTTCCTCCACCGACACAGGAACGCGCATGGGCAACCGACTCACTCAAATCGCCACCCGGACCGGCGACAACGGCACCACCGGCCTGGGTGACAACACCCGGGTCTCCAAGAACAGCCTGCGTGTGCACGCCATGGGCGAGGTGGACGAACTCAACTCCCACATCGGTGTGCTGCTGTGCGAAGAGGTGCCGGACGATGTGCGCCAGACCCTGGTCGAGGTGCAGCACCAGTTGTTCAACCTCGGGGGCGAACTCTCCATACCGGGGTTTGAGCTGCTCAAGCCCGAAGCCGTGCTGGCGCTGGACGAGGCTCTGGCCACCCACAACGAGCGTTTGCCCCGTTTGCAGGAGTTCATCCTGCCCGCCGGCAGCCGTGCCGCCGCCTTGTCGCACGTGTGCCGCACCGTGGCCCGCCGCGCCGAACGCGCCGTGGTGGCGCTGGGCAATGAGGAGGCGATCAAGGACACGCCGCGTCAGTACCTCAACCGCTTGAGCGACCTGATGTTCGTCTTCGCCCGCGTGCTCAACCGCATGAACGGCGGCGACGATGTGTATTGGAAGAGCGAGCGGCTGAAGCAGGCAACCGATTGAGCCAGAGCCAGCACGCAGCGGGCGCGCGTGCCTGATGCGGGGACACCGCCGGGCCGGCTTTGCCGGACGGCTGGTGTCGCCCCCTGGGGGGTGACGCGCCCTATAGGCGCGGCGCGGGGGGAACCATCAGAACAAAAAAAATCCTGGCCAGGGGCCAGGATTGGGAAACCTCTTTGTTGTGACACATCGAGGCGCCCGCTCAGGGAGGAAAAGCGGGGAGCCATCAAAGACGGCCCAGTCAAATTTTAAGCGAGAATTTGTAGAAATTTGACAAACAAAGGCTTATCCCCCGGGGTATCAGTCTGTATCAGGCAACAGATGGATTCCAAGTGACAAAAATGCGCACACCCAGCGCGGCCAAACGCTTGCGCATGTGGGTGATGTGGTGGTCTTTGCTCAACAGCTGCGCTTGGTGGGCCAACGCCAAGTCAATGAACTTTTGATCGTCCGCGTCCGCGCAGGTGACCGGTGCTTTGGGCGCATCGGCCACCTGATCGCACAGCGCGTCCATCGCGGCCAGCACGGTGTGGGTGTCGCGTTGATGGAAGGCGATGCGGGCCGCCAGTTTCGGGTAACCCAACACACGCTCCAGTTCATCGCGCATTGCGCGGGTGGCAATCCAGCGCACCGTGCCTGCTTTGAGCGCGGTCATCAGGTCGGTGGTCGCCGGGTCTTCGAACACCAACAAATCGAGCGCGATGTTGGTGTCGATGACGATGGCCGGCGTGGCGTCAGCCGGCATCAGACGGCGCAGCCGGCTTGGTGTTGCGGCCCGCCACCAGATCGAAGCGGAACAAGCGGCATTCGATGGGGCCGTTCCACAGTGGCACGCGCCGGCTTTCCTTGAAGCGCATCTTGCCCGGCAGCTTCAGGTCGGGGGTGAGCATCCAGGCGCTCCAGCCGCTGTAGTGTTTTTTCCAGTGGCTGGCCAGGCGCTCGAAAAAGGCGTCCACTTCGCTGCCGTCGGCGTTCTGGGCGTGCTCGCGTGCGCGCACGGCGGCTTTCTGGCCCGCCACACCCGCCGCGGCAATGCGCTCGCCGTAGGGTGGGTTGAGCAGCATCACGCCGGGTTGCTCGCTGGGCGGCATGCGTTGTAGCGCATCGCCACCTCGCAACTCCACGGCATGGGCCACCCCGGCACGCTGCGCGTTGCGCTGCGCGAAGTCCACCATGCGAAAGGCCACGTCACTGCCGAAGATGAAGGGCTTTTGCCCCTCGGGCCAGGGCTTTTGTGCGGCCTGCGCCTGGGCCTTGATGCCCTGCCACACGTGAGACTGGAAGGGCAGCAGTTTTTCGAACGCAAAGCGGCGTGTGCTACCAGGCGCGATGTTGAGCGCCATTTGCGCCGCCTCGATCACCACGGTGCCGCTGCCGCAACAGGGGTCGTAAAGGGGAAGCGCAGCACCTTGGCTGCCGTCCCAGCCGGTGGCCGCGATCATGGCGGCGGCCAGGGTTTCCTTCAGTGGCGCGTCGCCTTTGTCCTCGCGCCAGCCGCGTTTGAACAGCGGCTCACCCGAAGTGTCGATGTAGACGGAACACTGGCCTTCGGTGAGGTGGGCAAACACCCGCACGTCGGGCCAGGTGGTGTCGATACTGGGGCGCTCGCCGGTTTTGTGGCGCAGGCGGTCGCACACCGCGTCCTTCACCCGCAGGGCGGCGAAGTTCAGGCTCTTGAGCGGGCTGTGCTGGGCAGTGATCTCCACCTTGAGCGTGTGTCGGGGCATCATCCAGATTTCCCAGGCCACACCGCAGGCGATCTCGTAGATGTCGTCTTCGCTGCGGTAGGGCGCGTAGGCCAGCTCCACCAACACGCGCTGCGCCAGGCGGCTGTGCAGGTTGAGCAGCATGGCGTCGCGCCAGCTGGCCTTGAGCAACACACCACCCCGCGAGCGGGACATGTCGCCATCGGCCACGCCCACGATGCGCTTGACCTCAGCGGCCAGAAAGTCTTCCACACCGGCGGCGCAGGGCAGGAAAAGGGTGAGCTGGTTCATGGTTGCCTTTCGATTCGCCACGGTGCCGCGCCATGGCGGGGCCGCCCATTCCGAGGGCTGCAACCCGCACAGCGGCGGCGCGTGGGGATCATCGTTTTCTCAGGTTGGCGGGCGCAATGCGCAACGCCTCGCGGTATTTGGCCACGGTGCGCCGCGCGCACTCAATGCCTTGCTCCTTGAGCATTTCGGAGAGTTGGTTGTCCGACAGCGGCTTGGCCACATCTTCAGACGCCACAAACTGCTTGATCAGCGCGCGCACGGCGGTGCTCGACGCATTGCCACCAGTCTCGGTGCCCAGGCTGGAGCCAAAAAAGTACTTCAGCTCGTAGGTGCCAAAGGGTGTGGCCATGTATTTGGCGGTGGTCACGCGGCTGATGGTGGATTCGTGCAGACCCAATTCATCGGCGATCTCGCGCAGCACCAGCGGGCGCATGGCCAGCTCGCCGTGCATGAAGAAGTTGCGCTGGCGCTCCACGATGGCGCTGGATACGCGGAGGATGGTGTCGAAGCGCTGCTGGATGTTCTTGATGAACCAGCGCGCCTCTTGCAGGCGCTGCTGCATGCCGGCCGCGCCTTCGCCTTTGTCGCCACGTCCTTGGCGCAGTGCGTTGGCGTAGATGTCGTGCACGCGCAGGCGCGGCATCACGTCGGGGTTGAGCTGCACCTTGAAGCCGCGCCCCGCCTTGGTGACGATGACGTCGGGCACCACGGTGTTGCGTTCCACGTTGGCGAAACGCCGGCCGGGCTTGGGCTCCAGCCGCGCGATCAGCGCCAGGCCTTCTCGCACCACCGCTTCGTCGAGGTGGCAAGCGGCGGCCAGGCGTTTGGCGTCGCGCCGCGCCAGCAGGTCCAGCGGCTGCGCGCACATGGCCAGTGCGGCCTGGGCGGCGGGGCTGTTGCGCAGCTCTTCGATCTGCAGCCGCAAGCACTCGGCGAGGTCGCGCGCGCCCACGCCGGCCGGATCCATGTTCTGCAGCCAGTGCAGCGCCAGGTTCAGGGCCTGTTCGGTGGCTTCACGGGCCTCCCAGTCGTCGCCAGCCAGCGCGGCGGCGAGGTCGGTGATCGGCTCGTCCAGGTAGCCGTCATCGTTGAGCGATTCGATCAGGAAGTAAAGCGCCGCGCGCTCTTCCTCATTGAGCCGCAGGCCCAGGGCCTGTTGGTGCAGGTGGGCCTGCAGGCTGATGTGTTCGCTGGCCAGCTCGGCGGCGCTGGCGGTTTCGTCGTCGGCGTCGTTGCGGGTGCGTGGGGCGGCTTCGCCGCCCCACTCGCCGTCGTCGGGCGTGAAGGACACGGTGCCATCACCCTCCCAGTTGGGTTCGCTGCTGCCCACCTCTTCGCTGAAGTCTTCGCTTTCGCTGGCAGCGCTGCCGGTGCCGCTGTCCGCGCTCCATTCGCTGACCTGATCGCCCGTGCTGACCGGCGCGTTTTCGGCATCCACCCCAAAGGCCTCGCGCTCGGCCACTTCCTCGCTGCGTTCCAGGAAGGGGTTCTCGTCGAGCATCTGCTCGACCTCTTGCGCCATTTCCAGCGTGGAGAGCTGCAGCAGCCGGATGGACTGCTGCAGCTGCGGGGTCAGCGACAGGTGTTGAGAGACACGAAGCGAGAGGCTTTGCTTCATGTTCACATTCGAAAGTGTTCGCCGAGGTACACCCTTCGCACATCCGCGTTTTCAACAATTTCCGAAGGCGTGCCCCGGGCCAGCACGCGGCCCTCGTTGATGATGTAGGCGTGGTCGCAGATGCCCAGCGTTTCGCGCACGTTGTGGTCGGTGATCAGCACGCCGATGCCACGCGACTTAAGGAAGCCGATGATGCGCTGGATCTCGATGACGGCAATCGGGTCGATGCCGGCAAAGGGCTCGTCGAGCAGGATGAAGCGCGGGTTGCTCGCCAGTGCGCGGGCGATTTCGACCCGGCGCCGCTCGCCGCCCGACAAGGCCGGCGCTGGCGACGAGCGCAGATGCGATACATGCAGGTCTTCCAGCAGCTGGGTCAGGCGCTCGTCCAGGGCCTTGGCGGTGTAAGGGCGGCCAGTGGCGGGGTCGTCCTGCAGTTCCAGCACGGCGCGCACGTTGTCTTCCACGCTGAGCTTGCGAAAGATGGACGCCTCCTGCGGCAGGTAACCCAGACCCAGGCGGGCACGGCGGTGGATGGGCAGGCGCTCCACGGCCTGGCCGTCGAGCGTGATCTGCCCGGCATCGGCCCGCACCAGGCCCACGATCATGTAGAAGGAGGTGGTTTTGCCGGCGCCGTTGGGCCCCAGCAGCCCCACCACTTCGCCTTCTTCCACCGCCAGTGACACGTCTTTGACCACCTTGCGGCTGCCGTAGGCTTTTTGCAGCCCACTGGCTTCCAGCCGGCGTTTGGGCGCCAGCGGTGGGTTGGCAGGGGAGCTCACTGCTTGCCCTCGCCCATGCGGGTGGTGGGTTGCAGCGCGGGGGCGGCGGTGGCGGGGGAGCGGTCGGGCGTGTCGGCTTTGGGCACCGGCGTGAGCATGGCGCGCACGCGCCCGCCGGGGTTGTTGGGCGTGGCGGTGGCCGAGGCTGGGCCGCCGTCCACCGTGAACACGTCGTTGCTGTTGTCGTAAACGATGGTGCTGCCGGCGGTTTCGTCGTTCAGGCTGCTGCCCCGGTAGCGACGCAGCACGGCGCGGCCGGTGAATTTCACCGTGTCGGCCTGGCTGTTGTAGTCGATGCGGTCGGCCACGCCTTCGATGTGTTCGTCCACACCGTCGCGCTTCTGGCGGAAGAACGCCTGTTGCTGGGCATTGCCCAGCACGATGCCGTACTGCTGGCCTTGCGCGCCCTGGCGAACCTCGATCTGCTGGCCGCGGATGACGATGGTGCCTTTGGTGGCCACCACGTTGCCGGTGAAGATGCTGGTCTGGCGGCCGTCCTCGTGCCGCAGCGCGTCGGCTTCCACGTTCATGGGCTTGTCGCGGTCGGCCTTTTCCGCCCACGCCGTCGCGCCGGTGCACATGGCCGTGGTCAGCAGCAGCACTTGGCAGAATCGGGAGAACGTGGGTCGGGTCATGTCGTCAAGGGCATGGAAATTGCATGTCATTGTAAGCGGGTGCCCTCAGCCGACGACCGGCCTTGGATGTGACGCAGGCACAAAAAAGCCCGCCATCGGTGGGCGGGCTTGCGATAGGCCTTGGCGCTCAGGCTTTGCGGGACTGGGCGATCAGGTGTTCGACCACTTGCAGCGAGCGTGGCAGCGTCTGCGCGAGGGAGCCCGACGTGAAGTACTTGCCGGCCACGCCCAGCGACGGCACGCCGTCCACCTGGTAGGCATCCTGCAACTGGGTGGCGCGGCGGGCCTTGCCGGCCACACCAAAGGCGTTGTAGGCCTCCAGGAACTTGGCGCGGTCCACACCCTGTTTGGCGATCCAGTCGGCAATCTGGTCTTGGGTGGCCAGGCGTTGGCGGTCAACGTGTATGGCGTTGAAGACCTTGCGGTGCAGTTCCTCGACTTTGCCCATGGCTTCGAGCGCATAGTACAGGCGCTGTTGGGGCACGAAGCTGTCCTGGAACGCGACCGGCGCGCGCTTGACCACCACATTGGCGGGCTGCTTCTTGGCCCACGCGTCGAACGTGGGTTCAAAGGCGTTGCAGTGGGGGCAGCTGTACCAGAAGAACTCGATCACCTCGACCTTGTCGGCCGGGGTGTCCACCGGGGCCGGACGGCTCAGCTTGAGGTAGTCGGTGCCTTCTTTGAAGGTGGCCTGGGCCTGCGATGGGGTGGCGGCCAGCAGGCCCGAGGTGGCGGTGCTGGCCATCAGGACGGCCTGGGTGAATTCGCGGCGTTGCATGTTCAACAATCTCCTTGCCAAAACGGCGGTTGCTCCCCATGGAGCACCGCGTTGCAGCAAAAGTTCAAAATGGCTTGACCGTTCAGCGTTGTACGCGCACCAGGGCGGCGTCGATGCCGTTGCCGGCCAGTTTGGTTTGTGTGGCGTCCGCGTCGGCCTTGGCGCGGTGGGGGCCGGTGCGCACCCGGTAGACGGTCTGCCCGGCTTGTTCGCGCTCCGTGACCTTGGCATCAAAACCGAGCATGGCCAGTTTGGCGCGCTGGGCTTCGGCGTCGGCAGCGGTGCGGAAGGCGCCTGCCTGCACGAAGTAGATGAACGCATCGGTGTCGGCTGCGCTGGCAGCGGGGGCCGGGGCGCTGCCCTGCGTGCGGCTGCGTGCCAGATCGCCCAGGGGGTCGGCCGACGCGGCCGGCGCGGGTTTGGCGGCGGTGGATCCTGGGGCGGGTGCTGGCGTGGGTGCGGGTGCGCCTTCGGCCTTGACGGCGCCCTCTTGCGGTGCCGGCGTGTCGCTCTTGGGTGCGGCGGGTTTGCTGCCTGCCAAGCCTGCGTTCGGGTTCCAGTTGCGGTTCTTTTCGGCCTCGATGGCGTCTTGGGTGGGTTTGCGCGACACGCCCCGGTCCACGAACGGCACGGGCACCTTGGTCACATAGACCGCCACCGCCAGGGCCAGGCCCAGGCCCACCAACAGACCGGCCAGAAAACCGATCAGGGTTCCACCAAGTTGCTTCTTCATGCTGTTCACATCTTTTGCGGTGCGCTCACGCCGAGCACGGCCAGGCCATTGTGCAGCACCTGCGCAGTGGCCGCGACCAGGGCCAAGCGGGCGCGCTTGACGGCTTCGTCTTCCACCAAAATGCGCTCGGCGTCGTAGTACGAGTGGTAGGCGGCGGCCAGTTCGCGCAGGTAGAAGGTCACGTCGTGGGGGGCGAAATCGGCGGCGGCGGCGCTCAACATCTCGGGGTACTTGGCCAGCAGCAGCAGCAGGGCCTGCGCCTGTGGGCCGGTGAGGGCCGAGAGGTCGGCGTCTTTCAGTATGGCGGCATCACCGCCCCACGATGTCAGTACCGAGCAGATGCGCGCGTGCGCGTACTGCACGTAGTACACCGGGTTGTCGTTGTTCTTCTGGATGGCCAGGTCGACGTCGAAGGTGTATTCGGTGTCGGGCTTGCGGCTGAGCAGGAAGAAGCGCACCGCGTCCTTGCTGGTCCACTCGATCAGGTCGCGCAGCGTCACATAGCTGCCGGCCCGTTTGCTGATCTTCACTTCCTGGCCGCCGCGCACCACCCGCACCATGGTGTGCAACACGTAGTCGGGGTAGCCCTGCGGGATGCCGACACCGGCCGCTTGCAGGCCGGCGCGCACGCGAGCGATGGTGCCGTGGTGGTCGGTGCCCTGGATGTTGATGACCTTGGTGAAGCCGCGCTCCCACTTGGCGATGTGGTAGGCCACGTCGGGCACGAAGTAGGTGTAGGAGCCGTCGCCCTTGCGCATCACGCGGTCCTTGTCGTCGCCGTAGTCGGTCGACTTGAGCCACAGCGCGCCCTCGTGTTCGTAGGTCTTGCCGGCGTCGCGCAGCCTTTGTACCGCTGCGTCCACCTTGCCACTCGTGTAGAGGCTGGATTCGAGGTAGTACTGGTCGAACTTGACCGAGAAGGCCTTGAGGTCCAGGTCTTGCTCGTGGCGCAGGTAGGCCACGGCAAACAGGCGGATGTCGTCCAGCGCATCGGGGTCACCGCTGGCGGTGAACTCGCGGTCGTCGGAGTGCACGGTCTTTTTGGCCAGGTAGTCGTTGGCGATGTCCTGGATGTAGTCGCCGTTGTACGCCTGCTCCGGCCATTCAGCGTCACCGGGCTTGAAGCCCTTGATGCGCAGCTGCGTGCTGGTGGCCAGGGTGTTGATCTGCACGCCCGCGTCGTTGTAATAGAACTCGCGGTGCACGTTCCAGCCCTGGGTCTCGAACAGGTTGCAGATCGCATCGCCCAGCGCGGCCTGGCGGCCGTGGCCCACGTGCAGCGGGCCGGTGGGGTTGGCCGAGACGAATTCCACCAGCACCCGTTCGTTGCGTACTGGTTGCTGGCCAAATGCCGCGCCCGTGCCCAGCACCTCGCGCACCACCTGCTGCTTGGCAGCGGCTTTCAGTCGGATGTTGATAAAGCCGGGGCCGGCGATGTCGATGGCTTCCACCCACTGGCCAAAGGCCGGCGTGGCCAGCAGCGCGTCGCGCAACTGCTCGCCCAGCTGGCGCGGGTTGGCCTTGAGCGGCTTGGCCAGCTGCATGGCTGCGGTGCAGGCGAAATCGCCGTGCGCCGCCACCTTGGGCGATTCAAAAGCGGCACGCGCACCGGCGCCCGGGGACAGTTTTTCCAGCTCGGCGGCGAGGGCGGCGAGCAATTCGGTCTTGGCTTGAAGCATCGCGGGATTTTACGAGCCGGCTGTTTCCTGGGCGCCACAGGCTTGTTACAGGTGCTTCAAGGTTCTTGCGTGTCGGGCCGTTTTTGGGTGTGATGCCCGTCGGCGCCCATCCCGGTCGCTTTTGTTTTCAGGAGAGGAACCCCATGAAACTGACCCTTGTTGCCCTGTCTTTGGCCAGCCTGGCTTTTGTTGTCCAGGCCCAGACGGCCGCGCCTGCGGCTACCACCGCACCTGCCGCAGCACCAGCGGCCTCACCCGCACCCGCTGCCGAGGCCAAACCGGCCAAGCCCCGCACCGCACAAAACAACCGCATGTCCGAGTGCAGTGCCGAATTCAAGACCACTGGCAAGGAAGGCAAAGAGCGCCAGGCCTTCATGAAAACCTGCCTGAGTGCCAAGGCCGCCGATGGCAAAAAAGCCCAGAACGACAAAATGACCAAGTGCAGCGCCGACTTCAAAGCCACGGGCAAGGAGGGCAAGGAGCGCAAGGCCTTCATGAGCGATTGCCTCAAAGGTTGATGCCCAGAGGCGGGCCCCCGGCGGCCATGACCGGTGCCCGCTTTCAGGCCTTGGGCTTGCGCTGTTTGTCGAATTTTCGCCAGTAGCCGAACCCGTCCTCGTGGACCTCGTAGTCCAGTTCGGCGACGCGGGCCTGCAAGCGTTCCTG
>DASUIK010000160.1:0-15859 GCA_036279795.1 Burkholderiaceae bacterium
TTCAAGAACAGCTCTGCTCAACCCATCAAGAAGGAGTCAAAACCCAAGAAGTTATCCACACCGTGAGCCCCTCAGGGCTCTATCCAGGGTGGGTCAATATTGGATGGAAACGGTGGGTCAGAATTCGGTGGAAATTAACAGTGCGCTGGGCATCAGCTTTGTCGAGAATGGCTGCGATGCGGCGTTGCTCGGGAAGGGCGGGAAGATACACCTTAGTTTCCAAAAACTCCCCACGGTTTACATGCATCATCGTTGCGCCGTGAAGATGTTTTTGCATGTCGAGCAATGCAACATCTAAAGCAAAGCGAAGGTATCGCTTATCAATTTTCTGCTCGTTTGGCAGCACACGAAAAATATGCTGATTGACCAGACCAACGTCAGGACCAGACCATTCAAAGACCCCAAGGCTTGCAGACCATGAAACAAGCAGGTCACCGGGCTGCGCGTACAGCCGCTCGGACACTTGACGCGTGGTTCGGTTGTACGGCTTGCCAGGGTCATTTAGGTTTTGAATTCGAATAATCCTAAAACCTTCCTCACCCCAGTCTTCCGGTTTAAATGCTGCGCCATTGATGAAGTCCGCAATGTCCCCAAGCTGAACGTACTTGGACGTCACTTCAACATCCCTTCAAGCTCCGCCATCCCCGCCTGTATCTCATCTTCCAACTGCCTGAGCTTGGCCAGAATCTCCAGCGGATGTTCATGCTCCACCGCTTCGTGCACCACTTCCTTGTAACGGTTGATGGACAAGTCATAGCCCTGCGCTGCAATGTCGGCCTTGGGCACACAGAAGCTCTGCGCGGTGCGCGGTAGCTCGCGTTCGGTGGTATCGCGCTGTGCCCAGCGGGTCAATGCGTCGGGCAGGTTGTTCTTTGCGTGTTCGGCTTCAGTCAACGGCTGCGTGGGATAAGGCCCCAGCTTGTTTTCATCGAGCAGCGGTTGGCGCTTGTCGTCCAGGCTCCAGCCGTCGGCCTGCATGTCGTAGAACCACACCTGGTCGGTGCCGCCCGAGTTGGTTTTGGTGAGGAACAGGATGGCTGTGGAGACGCCCGCATAGGGTTTGAAGGCACCAGCGGGCAATGACACCACACCATCCAGCTTCTGGTCTTCGACCAGCATGCGGCGCAGCTCCTTATGCGCCTTGCTGGAGCCGAACAGCACGCCATCGGGCACCACCACGGCCGCGCGTCCACCGGGCTTGAGAAGCCGCAGGAACAGGGCCATGAACAGCAGTTCGGTTTTCTTGGTTTTGACGATGCTCAGCAGGTCTTTGGCCGTGTTCTCGTAGTCCAGACTGCCTGCAAAGGGTGGATTGGCCAAGATGAGGCTGTACTTTTCCTCGTCAGCCTCATGGTCCTGGGCTAGCGAGTCTTTGTACCGAATGTCAGGGTTGTCCACCCCATGCAGCGCCATGTTCATGCTTCCGATGCGCAGCATGGTGTTGTCGAAGTCGTAGCCATGGAACATGCCATGGTGAAAGTGCGCCCGGGCCGATGTGTCGTTGAACAGCGTGGGGTGCTTGTCGCGCAGGTACTCACCAGCAGCTACGAGGAAGCCACAGGTGCCGCTGGCCGGGTCGCAAATCACATCCTTGGGCGTAGGGGCGGTCATGGCCACCATCAGCTTGATGATGTGCCGAGGCGTGCGGAACTGGCCGTTCTGGCCAGCCGACGCAATCTTGCCCAACATGTACTCGTACAAGTCGCCCTTGGTATCGCGGTCTTCCATGGGCACGTGGTCCAGCATGTCCACCACCTTGCCCAGCAGGCCGGCCGTTGGAATGGTGAACCGGGCATCCTTCATGTGCTGGCTGTAGGTGGAGCCGTCACCGCCCATGTTGCGCAGGAAGGGGAAGACGCGCTCGCCCACCACCGTGAACATTTCTGCCGGGGCGAAGTTTTTGAAGCGGGACCAGCGCAGGTCGTCATAGCTGCGGCCAGCGGCGTCTTTGCCTTCAGGAAAAATGCGTTTGGCAATGGGCTGCTTCAGCAACAGCGCCTTGCTTTCTTCCAGGGTGTGAGCGTCATCCAGGCGGCGGATGAACAACAGGTAGGTGATTTGCTCCAGCACCTCCATCGGGTTGGATATGCCGCCGGACCAGAAGGCGTTCCAGATGGCGTCGATTTGGCTGCGGATGTCGCTGGTGAGCATGTAGAACATTTTCTGAAAGATTGAGCCAAGCGCAGCACCGCTACACCGACAACTGCGAACAATGATAGCCGCCCGTTTTCAGGGTCGCGAGGGCTTGGGCGTCACCCGAGTATGGGGTTTTTGACGGTCGATAGCTTTTGGCAACTCAATGCAAAAGACCCATAAGTTTCTCAACTTATGGGTCTTTTTTCTCAGCTTATGCGTCTACCTACAACAACGATCACACGTCGATGTTCCCCGCCCGCAAGGCGTTGTTTTCAATGAAGAAGCGGCGCGGCTCGACCTCGTCGCCCATCAGCATCGTGAACACTTTGTCGGCCTCGATGGCGTCCTCGATCTGCACGCGCAGCAGGCGGCGCACGTTGGGGTCCATGGTGGTTTCCCACAGCTGCTCGGGGTTCATTTCGCCCAGGCCTTTGTAGCGCTGGCGGGCGGTGGTGCGTTCGGCTTCGCTGATGAGCCACTGCATGGCCGAGCGGAAGTCGCCGACGCGTTCTTCCTTCTGTTTGTCGCCTTCGCCCCGTTGGGCCTTGGCGCCTTCGCCCAGCAGGCCGCGGAAGGTGTTGGCGGCTTCGGCCAGGGCGGCGTAGTCGGCGCCGTGCACAAAGTCTTGTGTGATGACGCTGCTCTTGATGTTGCCGTGGTGGCGGCGGCTGATGCGCAGGATGGGTTTGTCGGTGCGCACGTCGAACTCGGCCGCCACCTCGGCGGGCACGCCGGTGGTGTTGAGTTCGCGCAGCGCCACTTGCAAGGCGGCGGCGCTGACGGCGGCCTGCTCCATGTCGTCCAGGTTCAGCGCCACGCCGTCGGCCACGGCGCGCAGGGCCTCGGCGTCCATGAAGGCGGACAGGCGGGCGATCACGGCTTCGGCCACCTGGTGCTTGCGCGCCAGTTCGGCCAGGGTGTCGCCTTCCAGCGTGGTGCTGGCGCTGCCACCGGTGACGACCTTGGCGTCCTTCAGCGCGATGCGCAGCAGGAAACCGTCGAGCGCGGCGGCGTCTTTGAGGTACAGCTCTTCCTTTCCGGCCTTGACCTTGTACAGCGGCGGCTGGGCGATGTAGATGTGACCACGCTCGACCAGCTCGGGCATCTGACGGTAGAAGAAGGTCAGCAGCAAAGTGCGGATGTGGGCGCCGTCCACGTCCGCGTCGGTCATGATGATGATGCGGTGGTAGCGCAGCTTGTCGATGTTGAAATCGTCGGCGCCGCTTTTGCCCTTGGGGTTGTATTCGTCGGCGCTGGACTTACCGATGCCGGTGCCCAGGGCGGTGATGAGCGTGAGGATTTCGTTGCTGGTCAGCAGCTTCTCGTACCGCGCTTTTTCCACGTTGAGGATCTTGCCGCGCAGGGGCAGGATGGCCTGGAATTTGCGGTCACGCCCTTGTTTGGCGGAGCCACCGGCGGAGTCGCCCTCCACGATGTAGATTTCGCACAACGCCGGGTCTTTTTCCTGGCAGTCGGCCAGTTTGCCGGGCAGGCCCATGCCGTCGAGCACGCCCTTGCGGCGCGTCATCTCGCGGGCCTTGCGGGCGGCTTCGCGGGCACGTGCGGCCTCCACAATCTTGCCGCACAAAATTTTGGCGTCCGTGGGGCGCTCTTCCAGGAATTCGGTCAGCGTCTTGGCGACGATGTCTTCCACCGGCGCGCGCACTTCCGACGACACCAGCTTGTCCTTGGTCTGGCTGCTGAACTTGGGCTCGGGCACCTTGACGCTGAGCACACAGCACAGGCCTTCGCGCATGTCGTCGCCGCTGACCTCAACCTTGGCTTTCTTGGCCAGGTCGTTGTCGGCGATGTATTTGCCGATCACCCGCGTCATGGCGGCGCGCAGGCCGGTGAGGTGGGTGCCGCCGTCGCGCTGCGGGATGTTGTTGGTGAAGCAGAGCACGTTTTCGTTGTAGCTCTCGTTCCACTGCATGGCCACTTCCACACCAATTTCGGTGCCGGGGATGCCGCCGTAGCTATCGGCCGGGCGGGTGCCCGTGGCATGAAAGGTGGTGGGGTGCAGCACCTTCTTGCCCTGGTTGATGAACTCCACAAAACCCTTGACGCCACCGGCGCCCGAAAAGTCGTCTTCCTTGCCGCTGCGCTCGTCCTTCAGGCGGATGCGAACACCGTTGTTGAGGAAGCTCAGTTCGCGCAGGCGCTTGGCCAGGATTTCGTAGTGGAAGTCGTTGTTTTCTTTGAAGATGTCGGTGTCGGGCAGGAAGTGCACTTCGGTGCCGCGTTTTTCGGTGGCGCCAGTTACCTTCATGGGCGAGACCTCGAAGCCGTCCACCACCTCCAGCACACGGTTCTGCACAAAACCGCGCGCGAATTCGAGCAGGTGCACCTTGCCTTCGCGGCGCACCGTCAGGCGCAGCCATTTGCTGAGCGCGTTCACGCAGCTCACGCCCACGCCGTGCAGACCGCCCGACACCTTGTAGCTGTTCTGGTTGAACTTGCCGCCGGCGTGCAGTTCGGTCAGCGCGATCTCGGACGCCGAGCGCTTGGGCTCGTGTTTGTCGTCCATCTTCACGCCGGTGGGGATGCCACGGCCGTTGTCGGTGACGGAAATGGAGTTGTCGGTGTGGATGGTGACGACGATGTCGTCGCAGTGGCCAGCCAGGGCCTCGTCGATGGAGTTGTCCACCACCTCAAACACCAGGTGGTGCAGGCCGGTGCCGTCAGACGTGTCACCGATGTACATGCCCGGGCGTTTGCGCACGGCCTCCAGGCCTTCGAGGATCTGGATGGCGCCTTCGCCGTAGCCTTCGCTGGCCCCCGCCTGGTGGGCGTCGATGGGCGGTTGGGCGGAGGAATGGTCTTCGGGCGTCGGGGTGTTCTCGGTGCTCATGCGCTGCTTTCGGGTTCTCTAACAAGCACCAAACCCGCTCACAGCGGGTTTGGCGGTTTCCTCATCCTGGGTGTGCGGATCAGATCCGCATCGGCATCACCACGTACTTGAAGTGTTCGTTGTCGGGGATGGTCAACAGCGCCGAGCTGTTGCCATCGCTGAGTTCGATGCGCACCATGTCCTGCGACATGTTTTGCAGCGCATCGATGAGGTAGGTGACGTTGAAGCCGATCTCGATGGCGTCGCCACCGTAGTCGATGTCGAGTTCGTCCACCGCCTCTTCCTGCTCGGCGTTGTTGGAGGCCACACGCAGCGAGCCGGGTTCGACGTTCAGGCGCACGCCCTTGAACTTCTCGCTCGTCATGATGGCGGTGCGCTGCAGGCTGGCCAGCAGCGGCACGCGGCCCAACACGATGATGTTGTGGTGGTTGCGCGGAATCACACGGTTGTAGTCGGGGAACTTGCCTTCCACCAGCTTGGTGACGAACTCCATGCCGCCAAACGTGAACTTGGCCTGGTTGCCGGCAAACTGCATCTCGATGGCGCTGTCGTCCTTGTCGCTCAGCAGGCGCTGCAGTTCCAGCACGGTCTTGCGCGGCAGGATCACTTCCTGCTTGGGCACGTCCACGTCCAGCGTGGCGCTGGCAAAGGCCAGGCGGTGGCCATCGGTGGCCACCAAGCTGAGCTTGTTGCCTTCGGCCACAAACAGGATGCCGTTGAGGTAGTAGCGGATGTCGTGCACCGCCATGGCAAAGGACACCTGCGCCAGCAAACCTTTGAGCGCTTTTTGGGGCACGCTGAAGGCGGGGCCAAAGTTGGCCGACTCCTGCACCAGCGGAAAGTCTTCCGCCGGCAGGCTTTGCATGGTGAACTTGCTTTTGCCACCCTTGAGGATGAGCTTGGCGGCCGACGACTCCAGGCTGACCGATTGATCGGCCGGCATGGTGCGCAGGATGTCGATCAGCTTGCGCGCGCCCACGGTGGTGGCAAACGTGCCTTCGTCGCCACCCAACTCAACGGTGGTGCGGATCTGGATTTCGAGATCGCTGGTGGTCAGTTGCACCTGGCCGCCGGTTTTGCGCACCAACACATTGGCCAGGATGGGCAGGGTGTGGCGGCGTTCGACAATGCCCGAGACCGACTGCAGCGCGGCCAATACCTTGTCCTGGGTCGATTTGAAAACGATCATGTGCGAGGGTCTTCCGTCTCTGGGATGTGGGGTTGGGCTGCCGATTCAACGTTCTATTGTGCTTCAACCCTTGAGGGTCTGTTCCAGCACGTGCAACTGCTGGTTCAACTCGGTCAGCTGGGCACGTTCGGCGGCAATCTTGCGCACCGCGTGCAGCACCGTGGTGTGGTCGCGCCCGCCAAACAGCTCGCCAATTTCCGGCAGGCTTTTCTGGGTCAGCTCCTTGGCCAGGAACATCGCAATCTGGCGCGGTCGGGCGATGCTGGCCGGGCGCTTCTTGCTGTACATGTCGGCGACCTTGATCTTGTAGTAATCCGCCACCGTTTTTTGGATGTTTTCCACCGAGATCTGCCGGTTCTGGATGGACAGCAGATCGCGCAGCGCCTCACGCGCCAGCTGGATGGAGATTTCCTTCTGGTTGAAACGCGAATACGCCAGGATCTTGCGCAGCGCGCCTTCGAGTTCGCGCACGTTGGAGCGGACGTTCTTGGCGACAAAAAAGGCCACCTCTTCGGGCATGGTGGTGTGCTCCACCTCGGCCTTGTTGATCAGAATGGCCACCCGCATTTCCAGCTCGGGCGGCTCGATGGCCACGGTCAGGCCCGAATCGAAGCGCGACACCAGGCGCTCGTGGATGTCCACCAGCCCCTTGGGGTAGGTGTCGCTGGTCATCACGATGTGGCTCTTCTTTGCCAGCAGCGCCTCGAAGGCATTAAAGAACTCTTCCTGCGTGCGCTCCTTGTTGGCAAAGAACTGCACGTCGTCGATCAGCAACAGATCGAGCGAGTGGTAACGCGCCTTGAACTCGTCAAACGTCTTGCGCTGGTAGGACTTGACCACATCCGACACAAACTGTTCGGCGTGGATGTACAAAACTTTGGCACCCGGCTTGTCGGCCAGCAGTTGGTTGCCGATGGCGTGCACCAGGTGGGTCTTGCCCAAGCCCACGCCGCCGTAGATGAACAGCGGGTTGTAGAGCTGGCCCAAACTGCCGGCTACGTGCATGGCGGCGGCGCGCGCCATGCGGTTGGCGCTGCCCTCCACCAGAGTGGCGAAGGTCAGCGCGGTGTTGAGGCGGTGCTTCTGACCATCGGCCGCTGGCTCGGCGGGCGCGGCCACTTCGGGCAACTCGGCCAGCACCTGGTCTTGCAGGCTTCGCGGCGTTGAGGCTTGCCGGGCGGGGGCTTCACGCGGAGCAAGCGCTAACTCAAGTGTCACTGGGCGACCCGCCAGCTCTTCCAGCAAGCTGCTCAGTCGGCCCGCGTACTGGGCCCGAATCCAGTCCATCTTGAAACGGTTGGCCACCGCCACCTGCACCCGGTCACCGCTGTCGCTGACGCGCGCAACCAAGGGGCGAATCCAGGTGTTGAACTGCTGCTCGGGCATTTCCTGCGCGAGGCGTTCGACACAAGCGTCCCAGAGATCGGCTTGGGCTTCGGCGTGGCTGGCGGGGGGGGTTCCCTCGATCATGGGCGGGCTTTGGAAGTTGTTCTTGTTGTGGACAGTCCGGCATCAACCGGACGCAGATTGTAGTGCCAGCGACGAGTTATCCACACCCCGCTTGGCAGCTGTCGATGATCCCAGCTTGCCCCTCGCCCGGGAATTTGCGATAATGCCGGGTTTCCCCGATGCGCCACGCCTTTTCACAGCAATGTGACTGACCTGGATTGGTGTTGCCGGGAGCCCCGCAGCCTTGCTGCACGAACCGCCAAGCCACGGCCCAAACGCCCTGCCGGGGTGCCAACAGGCACCGAACCGCCAGGCCCACGGCCCGGAGAACCACTATGAAACGCACTTACCAGCCTTCCAAAATCCGCCGCGCCCGTACCCACGGCTTCCTGGTCCGCATGAAGACCCGCGGTGGCCGCGCCGTGATCGCCGCGCGCCGCGCCAAAGGCCGCAAGCGCCTGGGCCTGTAATTCAGGCGCACGGCTTGGCCGATCCCGCAACGGGTTCGTTGCCTCGTGCTGCTGACAACGCGGCGCCTGGCGCCCTGAGCGCCAACGGCACCCGCCAGCGCCTGCAGCACATCGAGCACCGCGCCCAGTTCCAGTGGGTGATGGCGGGTCCGCCCGTGGTCAAAACCGCCCATTTCGCGCTGCACCTGGCAGCACCACCGACACCTGCAGGCGACAACGCCTCGGCAGGTGCTTCGTCGCGTCCGCTGTTTGTGGGCGCGGGCCCTTGGGTCGGTGTGGTCATCCCCAAGCGCTGGGCCAAGCGGGCGGTCACACGCAATCTGATGAAGCGGCAGATTTATGCCCTGGCGCAAGAGCGGCAGCAGGCGCTGCCACGGGCTGCGCTGGTGGTGCGCCTGCGCAGCGGCTTTGACCGCCAACAATTCATCAGCGCCGCCTCGGACGCCCTGAAAACCGCCGTGCGCACCGAACTGCAACAGCTCTATGGCCGCCTGCTGGAGCGCCAGCATGCGTGACTGGCCCCAACGTGGCCTGATGGCCTTGGTGCGTGGCTACCGGCTGCTGCTCAGCCCCTGGCTGGGTTCGTCCTGCCGGTTCGAGCCCAGCTGCTCGGTTTATTCGCTGCAAGCCCTGGAGCGGCACGGTGCCGTTGCCGGCACGTATCTCACCCTGCACCGGCTGGCACGCTGCCAACCATGGTGCCAAGGTGGCCATGACCCGATTCCCGAACGCCCACCCGCCCTGTTTTCGCGGTTGCTGGGACAACCTCACGAGAAGCACTCGTCATGAATGACATCCGTCGATCCATCCTGTGGGTGGTGTTTGGTTTCTCCATGGTCCTGCTTTGGGACCAATGGCAGGTATACAACGGCCACAAGGCGACCTTCTTCCCGTCGCCCACCCCCGCCGCCAGCGCGCCGGCGGCAGCCGGAAGCAAACCGGCTGACAACAGCGTGCCAGCCGCCAGCGCCTCGGCCACTGCCCCCTCAGCCAACCCGGCAGCCGTGCCGGACAGCGCGCCCGCTGCGCCGCGCACCCAGCACAACGTCAGCACCGACGTGCTCAAGCTGGTGATCGACAGCCAGGGCGCGGCCATCGTGCGCGCCGAGCTGCTCAAGCACGACGCCCGCACCCCGCCGCCCAAGAATCAGCCAGTCGAACCGCTGGTGCTGCTGGAAGCTGAGAAGAGCTACGCCGCCCAATCGGGCCTGGTGGGCAACACGCTGCCCAACCACACCACGCCCATGAACCTGACCAGCAAGGCCACCCAGCTGGCCGATGGCCAGGACACGCTGGAACTGCGCTTCGAGTCGCCGGTGCTGGACGGCGTCAAGCTGGTCAAGACCTACACCCTCAAACGCGGTGCCTACGACATCGCCGTGCGCCACGAGGTGCTGAACCAGGGCGCAGCCCCCATCAAGCCCCAGCTCTACCTGCAGCTGGTGCGCGACAACACCACCGCCGGCAGCGCCACGCCTTTTTATTCCACCTTCACCGGTCCGGCCGTCTACAGCAACACGTCCAAATACAAGAAGGTCGAGTTCGCCGACATCGACAAGAACAAGGCCACCTTCGACAAGGAAGCCACCGACGGTTATGTGGCCATGGTGCAGCACTACTTCGCCAGCGCCTGGATGCTGGCCGATGGCGTGAAGCGCGACAACTACGTGGACCGCGTGACCGTGAACCAGGCCGCCCGCTACCGCGCCGGCACCATCACCGCCCTGGCCGACGTCGCGCCTGGACAGTCTCAAGCGCTGGACGCCCGCCTGTTCCTGGGCCCGCAAGACGAAAAGCTGCTCGAGCGCATGGCCCCTGGCCTGGAACTGGTCAAAGACTACGGCTGGCTCACCATCCTGGCCAAGCCGCTGTATTGGCTGCTCGAAAAAATCCACGGCTTCGTGAGCAACTGGGGCTGGTCCATCGTGCTGCTGGTGGTGCTCATCAAGGCCGCCTTCTACTGGCTCAACGCCACCGCCTACCGCAGCATGGCCAAGATGAAGGCGATCAACCCCCGCATCATGGAAATGCGCGAGCGCCTGAAGAACAACCCGCAGCAGATGCAGCAGGAGATGATGAAGATCTACCGTGAGGAAAAGGTCAACCCGCTGGGTGGCTGCTTCCCCATCATGATCCAGATCCCCGTCTTCATCGCGCTGTACTGGGTGCTGCTGTCCAGCGTGGAAATGCGCAACGCTCCGTGGGTGGGCTGGATCAACGACCTGTCCACGCCTGACCCGTATTTCATCCTGCCGGCAGTGATGACCCTCACCACGCTGCTGCAGACCGCGCTCAACCCAACGCCGCCGGACCCGATGCAGGCCAAGCTGATGTGGTTCATGCCCCTGATTTTCTCGGTCATGTTCTTCTTCTTCCCGGCCGGTCTGGTGCTGTACTGGATCACGAACAACATCCTCTCCATTGCGCAGCAGTGGGTGATCAACACCCGCATGGGCGTGCCGCCGCAGTTCAACTTGCCCTGGAAAAAATAAGTCCCCCCCGAAGCGCCTGACGGCGCCTCCCCCAGGGGGCGACACCAGCCGTCCGGCATAGCCGGCCCGGCGGTGTCCCCGGAGGACTCCCCCTCATTTTTCCGTGGCATCCTAGCCCCATGCTCTCCCGCCACGACGACCCGATTGCCGCCATCGCCACCGCCCCCGGGCGGGGTGCGGTGGGCATCGTGCGGGTGTCAGGCAAGGGCTTGGCACCGCTGGTTGAGGCGATTTGTGGTCGTCCGCTGAAAGCACGCGAAGCGAGCTACCTGCCGTTTCGCGACGCCACGGGCGAGGCCATCGACCAAGGCCTGGCGCTGTTTTTCCCAGCGCCCCATTCCTACACCGGTGAAGACGTGCTGGAGTTGCAGGCCCACGGTGGACCGGTGGTGCTGCAGCTGCTGCTGGCGCGTTGCCTGCAGGCGGCGTCCGAAGGCGCGCCTGCCCGACTGCCCCACCTGCGCCTGGCCGAGCCCGGCGAATTCACCCAGCGCGCCTTCCTCAACCACAAGATCGACCTGGCCCAGGCCGAAGCGATTGCCGACCTGATCGACGCCAGCACCGAGGCGGCCGCGCGCAGCGCCGGGCGCTCGCTCTCGGGCGCTTTCTCCAAAGAGATTCACGGCCTGCGCGACGCGCTGATCCACCTGCGCATGCTGGTTGAGGCGACGCTGGACTTTCCCGAGGAAGACATCGACTTTCTGCAGCAGGCCGACGCACGCGGCCAGCTCACCCGCCTGCAAACCCAACTGGCCGCCGTGCTGGCGCGTGCCCACCAGGGCGCGCTGCTGCGCGAGGGCATCAAGGTGGTGATTGCCGGCCAGCCCAATGCGGGCAAAAGTTCGCTGCTCAACGCCCTGGCCGGGGCCGAACTCGCCATCGTCACCCCCATCGCCGGCACCACCCGCGACGTGGTGAGCCAGACCATACAGATCGACGGCGTGCCCCTGCACGTGGTGGACACCGCCGGCCTGCGCGACACCAGCCTGTCCGAGGTGGACGTGGTAGAAAAAATCGGCATCGAACGGGCCTGGGGCCAGATCGAGGCGGCCGATGCGGTGCTGTTCCTGCACGACCTGACCCGACACGACCAGCCCGCCTACGCCAGCGCCGACGCCGCCCTGGGTGAGCGCCTGCCTGGCCACCTGCCCGTCATCCACCTCTGGAACAAGGCCGATGCTGCGCAGACGGCCGCACCCGGCGAGGGTCTGCGCATCTCGGCCAAAGCTGGCACCGGATTGGCCGAGCTGAGGGCGGAGTTGCTGCGCATCGCCGGCTGGCAATCCGCACCCGAAGGAGTGTTCATCGCACGCGAGCGCCACCTGCGGGCGCTGCGCGAGGTGGACGAGCACCTGCTGCAAGCCAACACCCAGATCGATGCCCGGGTGCCCGCGCTCGATTTGCTGGCCGAAGAACTTCGCCTGGCGCAGAACGCGCTCAACACCATCACCGGTGAATTCGGCGCCGACGACCTGCTGGGCGTCATCTTTTCCCAGTTTTGCATCGGCAAATAAGGCGCACCGCGCGCCACGGTGTCGCCCGCTCACACCAGCGGGTGACGTGCTGCCATCCGTCAATAGCCCTTCAAATCACTCGGAATTGCACCACCGGACCCAGTTGCGCGTACCATTGATTCCGTAATGAATCATCGTTTCTTTAATGAAACATCAACGCCAACATGAACGCTGAAATTCGATTGGAAGGCCGCCGTGTGCTGGTCACAGGTTCCGCACGTGGCCTGGGCGAGAGTTTTGCACGGGCGCTGGTCGCTTCGGGTGCCCGCGTGGCCATCAGCGACGTGTTGCACGAACGCGGCCAGGCCCTGGCCGCAGAGCTGGCAATGCCCTACGTGCCCATGGACTTGATGGACCCACAAGCGATCAGTGAGGGTGTGGCCGCCGCCGACGCCGCGCTGGGCGGGCTGGACGGCCTGATCAACAACGCCGCCATCACCAACTCCGGCGGCAAAGACATGAACGACATCACCGTAGACACCTGGGACCGCGTGATGGACGTCAACGTGCGCGGCACCTGGCTGGTGACCGCCGCCGCGCGCCCATTTCTCGCCGCCAGTGGCACGGGCCGCGTGGTCAACCTGGCCTCCGACACCGCGCTGTGGGGCGCGCCGCGCCTGCTGGCCTATGTGGCGAGCAAGGGCGCGGTCGTGTCCATGACGCGGTCACTGGCGCGCGAACTGGGCCCCGAGGGCATCACCGTCAACGCCATCGCCCCCGGCCTCACGCTGGTCGAGGCCACCGAATACGTGCCCCAGGCACGCCATGAGTACTACGCTCAGGGCCGCGCCATCAGCCGCGCGCAGGTGCCCGAAGACCTGAACGCCACCGCCCTGTTTCTGTTGTCACGTGGCGCTGGTTACATCACCGGCCAACTGCTGCCAGTCAACGGCGGCTTTGTCATGAACTGAAGGAGAAACCCACCATGAACGCACCCATCAAGAACGACGTGTTGGCCGCCAACGCGCCCCAATTCAACGAACGTGGCCTGCTGGACGCCAACATCCCGCCGGAAGCCGAAATCCAGGCCGGCATGATGCAGAAGAGCGGCCAGAGCTTTGAGCAGTGGATGGAAAGCCGCGTGGCGCGCCGCGCCAGCCGCCGCTACGACTGGGACGCCTTGAAGTTCCAGGCCGACTACGACCCCAAGTACCGCCGCGCCCAGATGCGCTACGTGGGCACCGGTGGCACCGGCGTCAACAGCGACGTCAACACCGTGCCCGCCGGCCACTTCACGTTCTCCACCATGGTCATCCCGGCCGGCAACATCGGCCCTTCGCACATCCACCACGACGTGGAAGAAATCTTCTTCGTGTTGCGCGGCCAGATGAAGGTCATCTGCGAAAAGGACGGCCAGAAGTGGGAAGCCACCCTGGGCGAACGTGACCTGATCTCGGTGCCGCCGGGCGTGTACCGCGAAGAGCACAACACCGGCGAGGAAGACGCGCTGATGTGCGTGATGCTGGGCTCGCCCAAGCCCATCACCCCGGTCTACCCGCCCGATTCGCCCCTGGCCAAGATCAAGCGCTGAGCCACTGCACCCGTCGCACGAGACCGACCATGGCCCATCTGTCGCCCCACGCCGCGCTGCAGCACTTCCCCACCGCCCTGGCGCTGCGCCCAGACGAGGTGGTGCAGTACCGCCAGGCCGGTCGCGCCGCCCGCGTGACCCACGTGCTGCTGCACGGCATCGGCTCCGGCTCGGGCAGCTGGGTGCGCCAGTTGCAGGCCGCCGAACCCCGCAGCGATGTGCGGGTGCTGGCTTGGGACGCGCCCGGTTATGGCCGCAGCGCGCCGCTCTCGCCCATCCACCCACACGCCGCCGACTACGCACGCCGCCTGTGGCAATGGATGGACGCGATGGACCAGCACCAACCCATCACCCTGGTGGGCCATTCGCTGGGCGCGCTGATGGCAGCAGCGGCCGCCGTGCAACAGCCACAGCGTGTGGCCGAGCTGGTGCTGCTGGCGCCCGCACGGGGCTACGGCGACGCCGATGAGGTCGAACGCGAAGCCAAGCTCAGCGGTCGCCTGGCCACGCTGCAGAAGCTCGGGCCCCAAGGCATGGCCAACGCGCGTGCCGCTGCCATGCTCTCGCCCGACGCCACCCCCGAGATGGTGGACCTGGTGCGCGACACCATGGCCCAGATCAACCCGGCCGGCTACACCCAGGCTTCGCGCATGTTGTCCACCGGGCGGCTTGATGCCGACCTGGCCCGCGTCTCGGTGCCCCTCATCGTGGCCAGCGGCAGTGCCGACACCATCACCCCGCCCGCGGCCTGCGCCGACGTGGCGCACCGCAAGAACCTGGCCTGGGTCGACCTCGGGCCAGTGGGCCATGTGTGTGCCCTGGAAGCCGCCGAGCGTGTGAACCAGTTGCTGGGCCTTTGAACGCCAACGCCGCAGGAGACACCCCATGAGCGACCCCAAAAACGAAGACAAAACCGACGACAAGGGCGAAGACCGCTACACCGTGCCCGCGCTGGCGCGTGGCCTGCAGCTGCTGATGAGCTTCAACCGCGACGAGCGCGAACTCACGGGCGCCGAACTCTCGCGCCGGCTCGACCTGCCCCGCGCCTCGGTGTTTCGCATGCTGCAGACCCTGGAGCAGGGCGGTTTTGTGGAGCGTGTGGGCGACGGCGCCAGCTACAAGCTGGGCCTGTCGGTGCTGCGCCTGGGTTTTGAGTACCTGGCCTCGATGGAGCTGACCGAACATGGCCGCCCCGTCATCGAAGACCTGCGCGACCTGTGTGGCTACTCGGCCCACGTGGTGGTGCGCGACAACCGCGACGTGGTGTTCGTGGCCAAGGCCGCTGGCCGCAGCGCCATGTTCCATTCCATCCAGGTGGGTGCGCGCCTGCCGGCCCACGCCACGGTGCTGGGCCGCCTGCTGCTGTCCGATCTCGACCTCAACAGCCTGCGCCACCTCTACCCCGAGGAGCCGCTGCCCGCCTACACCGCCCGCACGCCCACCACGCTGGCCCAGCTCAAGGGCTTGATCGACGAAGACCGCGCGCGCGGCTACGCCGTCAGCCAGGGTGGGTTTGAAACCGGGATTTCCACCATCGCCGCGCCTGTGTTCAACGACCGCAATGAAGTGGTCGCCTGCGTCAGCATCACCGTGCCGGCACAACGCGTGCAGGAAGGCGAACTGGATGTGCTGATCAACCAGGTCCGCGACGCCGCCGCCCAACTCACCGAACGCATCAGCCACACCCCGCACCGCGGCCAATGGCTGAACAAACCCAACGACAAAAAAGCCGCCTGAGCCCGAGCATGAGCCCCACCACCACCACGCAAACCACCGCCGCCACCCGCATCACCGTGGGCGAGCTCGCCGTCCGCTTCCTGGAGCAGTGCGGCGTGCGCGCCGCCTTCGGCGTGATCTCCATCCACAACATGCCCATCCTGGACGCCTTCCACGTGCGCCAGAAGATCCGCTTCGTGTCCGCACGCGGTGAAGCCGGCGCCTGCAACATGGCCGACAGCTACGCCCGCGTCAGCGGCACGCTGGGCGTGTGCGTGACCAGCACCGGCACCGGCTGTGGCAACGCCGCTGGCGCCATGGTCGAAGCGATCACCGCCGGCACCCCCATGCTGCACCTGACGGGCCAGATCGAGTCGCCCTTCCTGGACCGCGACCTGGGCTACATCCACGAGCACCCGGCGCAGCTGGCCATGCTCAAGGCCGTCGGCAAGGACGCCTTCCGCATCCGCAACCCCGAGACCGCCCTGGCCACGCTGCGCGAAGCCGTGCG
>DASUIK010000161.1:0-2017 GCA_036279795.1 Burkholderiaceae bacterium
AGGCGGCGGGCTTGCTCCTGCGGTGGGCCGGGTGACGAATCCCGACCGCTCTTCAGAGTTTTGTTCGCAAGACCGGTCCTTTGGCCTGAGAGTTTCCGGGGCGGTTGCTCCTTCGGCGCCGCGCTGCCTTCTCAGGCGCGCGGTCTCTCCCGATCCTGCGTGGGCCTCAGTGTGGTGCCCCGCAAACAGCAGCCCATGAAATCGCGCTTTCCCGCCCATGGCTGCGTTGCAAATCCTCGTGATAGCTGCAGCTATCACTCCGGTTTGCGTCTTGCCCTAAGCGGGAATCCATCGATTTCATTGTGGTCAGCTGTTTACGGTACACCACACCAGTGGGCCGGAAAAATCAATCGGTGGCGAGTTCCCCCACCGGCACGCAGCTGCAGAACAGGTTGCGGTCGCCGTAGACGTTGTCAACCCGGCCGACCGAGGGCCAGTACTTGGTGTTGACCGCATGGCCCTTGGCTGCGGCGGCCAGCTCGCGCGGGTAGGGGCGGTTCCAATCGCTTTGCAGCACGGTGGCTGCGGTGTGCGGTGCGTGTTTGAGCGGGTTGTTGTCCTGCGGCCACTCGCCTTTTTCCACACGTCGGATTTCCTCGCGGATGGCGATCATTGCGTCGATGAAGCGGTCCAGCTCCTCCCGCGTTTCGCTTTCGGTCGGCTCCACCATCAAGGTGTTGGCCACCGGGAAGCTCAACGTGGGCGCGTGGAAACCGTAGTCCATCAGGCGCTTGGCCACGTCCTCGGCCATCACGCCGCTGGTTTCCTTGAGGCCGCGCAGGTCGAGGATGCACTCGTGCGCCACGTGGCCGTTTTCGCTGGCGTACAGCGTGGGGTAGTGGTCGGCCAGGCGCTTGCTGATGTAGTTGGCGCTCAGGATGGCGGCTTCGGTGGCGTGCTTCAGGCCATCGGCGCCCATCATGCGGATGTACATCCAGCTGATGGGCAGGACGGCGGCGTTGCCCAGAGGCGCGGCAGACACGGCACCCACGCGCGTGCCTTCATCGGCGGGCGTGCCACACACGCCGGCCGGCTCGGCGCCGGCGCGGTGGCCGGGCAGGAACGGCACGAGGTCTTCGACCACACATACCGGGCCCACGCCGGGGCCGCCGCCGCCGTGCGGGATGCAGAAGGTCTTGTGCAGGTTGAGGTGGCTCACGTCGCCGCCGAACTCGCCGGGCGCTGCCACACCCACCAGGGCGTTCATGTTGGCGCCGTCCACGTACACGCGGCCGCCGTGCTTGTGCACCAGGGCGCACAGCTCTTTGACGGTGGTCTCGAACACGCCGTGGGTGGAGGGGTAGGTGATCATCACTGCGGCCAGCTTGTCGCTGTGCTGCTCGCACTTGGCTTGCAGGTCCGCCATGTCCACGTTGCCGTTGTCGTCGCACTTGGTGACCACCACCTGCAGGCCCACCATCTGAGCGCTGGCCGGGTTGGTGCCGTGGGCGCTGCTGGGAATCAGGCAGATGTTGCGGTGGCTTTCACCACGGGAGGCGTGGTAGGCCTGGATGGCCAGCAGGCCGGCGTACTCGCCCTGGCTGCCCGCGTTGGGTTGCAGGCTGATGCCCTTGTAACCAGTGGCCTCGCACAGCCAGGCGCGCAGTTGCTCGTCGAGCTGCTGGTAGCCCTTGAGCTGGTCGGCGGGGGCGAACGGGTGGACGTTGGCGAACTCCGGCCAAGTGATGGGAATCATCTCGCTGGTGGCGTTGAGCTTCATGGTGCACGAGCCCAGCGGGATCATGCTGCGGTCCAGTGCCAGGTCCTTGTCGCTCAGTGCGCGGATGTAGCGCAGCATGCCCGTCTCACTGTGGTGGCTGTTGAACACCGGGTGCGTGAGGTAGCCGCTGGCGCGGCGCAGGCTGGCTGGGATCAGCGGCTCCACGCCAGCTTCGAAGTCGGCCACGCGCGGCAGGCTTTGGCCTTCGGCAGCGAACACGCCCCACAGCAGCTCGATGTCGGCGCGGGTGGTGGTTTCGTCGAGCGACATGGACACGAACTGTCCCCAGCTCACGCG
>DASUIK010000162.1:0-14668 GCA_036279795.1 Burkholderiaceae bacterium
GGTTTTGCCGCCCAGCGTGTCGGCCGGCTTGCCGAACACGTACTTGGGCACGAAGTAGTAGCCTCGGCGCACCGAGATGTCCACGCTGTGCGCGTGGTGCACCGCGTCCACCGCGATGTCGCAGCCCGAATTGCCCGCCCCAACGATAAGCACCCGTTTGCCCTTGAACAGCTCGGCGCTTTTGTAGGCGCTGGTGTGTTTCAGCTCACCGTCGAAGTGGCCCTCAAACTGGGGCATGTTGGGTTCGGCCAGGGTGCCGTTGGCCACGATCACGCCCTTGAAGTCGGCAGACTGTGTGTGCTCGTTTGAGTCGCGCCAGGTCACTCGCCACAGGCAGTCGGGCGCGTCGCTCACGGGTTCCACCTTGAGCACCCGCACCCCGAAGTGGAAGTGGCGTTTGAGATCGAAGTGATCGGCAAAGGCGCGGAAGTAGGTCAGTAGCTCGCGGTGGCTGGGGTAGTCGGCCACGCTGTCGGCCATGGGGAATTCGCTGAATTCCGTCATGCGTTTGCTGGAGATGAGGTGTGCCGATTCGTACACCGTGGAACGCGGGTTCTCGATGTTCCACAGGCCGCCCACGTCGTCCCAGGCTTCGAAGCCCTGGTAGGGGATGCCGAGTTTCTGCAGGTTGCGCGCGCCGGCCAGGCCCGAAGGGCCGGCCCCGATGAGGGCGATCTGGTATTGGGTATTCACTGGGGAAGGACGGGTCATTTTTTCAGTCCGGGAATGTGGGTGGCGCCGGCTTCGCCGGGGCGGGGTTTGCGCGGCTGTTTCAACAGCAAGGCATCGTGCCAGCGCGCGGGCAGGCACATGAGCGCGCGCGCCAGCCAGCCCGTGCGGCGCGGCAGCACGATGTGCTCGCGCCCGGCCGCCACACCCGCCAGCAAGGCCTGAGCGGCATCGTCAGGCTCCAGCAGTCCGGGCATGGCAAAGCGGTTGCCGGCGGTGAGTGCGGTGCGCAGGTAGCCGGGGCTCACCGTGTGCACCGTCACCGGCGAGGTGCGCAGCTCGGCGCGCAGGCTTTGCAGGTAGGCGATCAGGCCGGCCTTGCTGGCGCAGTAGGCGCCGTTGCCCGGCAGGCCGCGCCAGCCGGCGATGCTGGCGACGCCCACCAGGGCGGCGGGTTGTTGCGCTGCTTGCATGGCGGGCAGAAAGGGGGCGAACGTGGTGGCCACGCCCAGCAAGTTGATTTCCAGCATGCGGCGCATCACCGCCAAGTCGCCCGGTTGTGCGGTGTCGAAGCCGCCGGCCACACCGGCGTTGGCGATCAGCAGGTCGGGGGTGCCGAAATGGCCCATCCAGTCCTGCGCCATGGCCGCCATGGCGGCCGCGTCGCTCACGTCGGGTGTGTACACCGCGCAGCGGCCCGGCGCGGTGGCGGCCAGGTCTTGCAGCGCGCTGCGGTTCAGGCCCACCAGTGCCACGCGGGCCCCGCCGGCCAGCAGCACGCGGGCCAGGGCCTGGCCCAGGCCGCCGCAGGCACCGGTCAGCACCACGTTGTTGAAAGTGCGTGTGGACACGCGTTGTCTCCGTTGGTTCTTTGACGCCGCACTGTAGGCGGAACTAGAATTTGTCTCGAAAAAATTTATTGAATCGTCTCATTTTTCGAGATTTATGCGATGTATGGACAAGGATGATGCCCCTGGCCTGCGGCTCTTGGCTTTGCTCGAACACCTGGTGGCCCAGGGCCAGCCGCAGGCTTTGCCCGAGGTGGTGGCCCTCACCGGTTGGCCCAAGCCCACGGTGCACCGCATGCTGGCCCAACTGGAAAGTGGCGGCTGGTTGCAGCGCGAACCCGATGGGCGGCGCTACGCGCTGACACCCCGTCTGCACAGTTTGGCCGAGGCCACCTTGAGCGCCAGCACGCAACACGGTGTTCGCCACGCGGTGTTGCGCCAGCTGGTGGCCGACCTGGGCGAGAGTTGCAACCTCACCGCTTTGTCGGGCGCCGAAGTGGTGTACCTGGACCGCGTGGAGTCGGCCTTCCCGCTGCGGCTGGAACTGCGGCCTGGCACGCGCGTGCCCATCCACTGCTCGGCCAGCGGCAAGCTGTTCCTGGCCTTTTTGCCGACCCGCCAGCGCAATGCCTTGCTCGACGGTCTCACGCTGACCCGCCACACCGCCACCACCCTGACCACCCGCGCGGCGCTGCTTGCGGAGCTGGACACCATTCGCCGCGAAGGCTATTCGGTGGACGCCGAGGAGTTTGTGGACGGCTTGGTGTGTGTGGCCGTGCCGGTGCCCGCGCCCGGCGCGAAGGCCACCCCGGTGCGTTGTGCCCTGGCCTTACAGGCGCCGTCTGCCCGCATGGACCTGGGCCAGGCGCGCTTGCAGCTGCCGCGCCTGCGCGAGGCGGCCCAAGCCCTGGCTCGCACGCTGGCCTGAGAAAAAAGGCCCGGCGGCCAGTGACGACCGCCGGGCCCAAGCCCTTGGAGAACGGAGGGGTTCAGTCGTCGAAGGCGACACGCGTGGCGGTGACCACGCCGGCCACTGGCGCGCTGCCCTTGACCTCGACCTTGGCGCCCACGCTCAGGTTGGCGGCGCTGCCGTCCTTGAAGCTGGCGCTGCCGTAGGCGACGAGCACACCGTCCACCACAAAGGTTTTGGCCGTGGTGTCCAGCGCGGTGATGCTGCCCTTGATTTCGTAGCTGTCGTCCCCGCTGCTGAGGGTGTTCTCGAAGTCGACCTGGGTGGCCAGCAGCACGCCCGCGCTGACCGTGCCCTTGACCTCCACCACCGCACCGTTGGTCAGGTCGGCCACCGTGCCGTCTTCAAAACCGGCGCTGGTGTAGTTGACCGTCACGCCACGCACCACAAAGGTTTTGGCGGTGGTGTCCAGCAAGCTGATCGCGCCTTTGACCTCGTAGCTGCTGTTGCTGCCGTTGTCGCTCAGGCCCTTGAACTCCACCTCCGTGGCGGTGAGCACGGTGCCGGTGGCGTTGAGGCTGCCCTTGATCTCCACCCGCACATCCACGCTGAGGTTGGACTCGAGTCCATCCTTGAAGGCAGCGTTGCCGTACTGGATGAGCACGCCGCGGATTTCGAAGGTCTTGGCGGTGGTGTCCAGCAGGGCGATGTTGCCCTTGATCTCAAAGGAGCGGTCGTTGCTGTCCTCCAGCTTCACGCGGGTCGCTTGCAACACGCCGTTGCTGAGCTTGCCCTTGACCTCGACGCGGCTGCCCACCGCGATGCCGCCCGGCAAGCTGCTCACCCCACTGGCGTCCACCGTGATGCCATCGACCACGAAGCTGCGTGCATCGGCCACGCTGGTGACCACGCCTTCCAGTTCCACTGTGGCAGCGCTGCTGGCCGCATTGCCCAGGGCGGTGGCGCTGTTCAGACGGGTAGCGACCCATTGGCCCAGGCTGTTGGGGGTGGGTGCCACTTCCACACGGATGGTCTGGCCGTTGACCAGGGTGAAGCTGAAGTTGATCGCGCTGTAGTCGATCACGGCCGCGCCGATCTGGAAGGTTTTGGCCGTGGTGTTCAGCGCACTCAGCTTGCCACGAAGTTTGTAGGCGCTGGCGCTGTCCTCGCCTTCGATGCGTGTGGCTTGGTAAACGCCATTGGCGTCCACAAACCCGTACACCTCCACCAGCTGGCCTACCGCCACGCTGGCCAGGCCGTTGGGCAGGTTCAGGTCAAACACCGTGCTGGCGCTGATCACCACGCTCTGGCCCAGCACCGTCAAGGTGCCGGCGGCGGTGTTCACGGCCGTCACCGGGCCTTTGATCTCGCTGCGGAAAACCACGCTGCGCGCGTTGGAGGTGGGCAGGCCGGTGGCCGGGGTGACGATGTCGTCGCCCTGCACCTCCACCACGACACCGAGCTTGAGGCTGCTGCTGTTGCTGCTGTTGCCGTTGTCGTCGGTCACGGTGGCGGCGCTGTCGTCGTAGCGCACGCCGTTGACCACGATGGAGCCCAGGCCACGGATGGCGCCGCTGGAGAACGCGCCGGTGCCACCGGTGCCCACGCCGCCCACCACAGCGCCACCGCCGCCGCAGGCACTGATGAGGGTGACGCTGGCCAGCAGGGCGCTGGCCAGTGCGGTGCGCCAGTGGCGCGTGGGTGAGTGGGAGAAGGACATGGTGGGTCTCCGTTGGGGGGGTCAGGGGGACGTTGGACGTTGGTCCATCGGTTGGGTGTAGGAATAGAAGCCAATGCGGGTGCGCTGGTCCTGAGGGCGGCCCTGGGCCTTGTCGTCGGCGATCAGGCCCTCCAGCGCCGGCACCAGCCCGTCGAACAGGGCCGACCACTGGGCCGCGATCAAGGCGCGCAGTTTGAGCACCGAGTCTTCCGACAGCTCGTCGGCGTAGATGGCTTGTTCGAAATGGGCACTGCCGTCGCCCAGCACGTTGTCCACGGCGGCGCTCAGGTGGTCACCCACGTTGTCGCCGAGGAAGGACAGCATGCGTGCGAAGTCGCTGCGGGGCACCACCGCATCGCGTTGCAGCTCCACGGTGTCGGCGGCTTCGTCCCAGCGCGCCAGGCCCAGGCGGGTGAGTTCCTCCAGCAGGCTGCGAGGGTGGATGTCCCTCGTGACGGACTGGGCAAGCGCTTCAAAGCTGGGGGCTTCGCCCTGGCGCGCCAGGGTGCGTGGGCGGCCCCGGCTGCGGTAGTCGGGGTCGCTGAGCCAACGGGTGAACACCTCGCCAGCGGGCCAGCGTTTCGGTCGCGCCTGCTGGGTGTCGGCCTGCAGCAGCCGGGTGACTTCGCGCCGGTTCAGGCCGGTGGCGGTGCTGATGCGGCTGACCTCGCCATGACCGGCGGGCCCGCTGTGCGTCTCGCGTGCGGCCTCGACCATGGCCTGGCGCAGCATGTCGTCCAGGCGAGCGTAGGGCAGGCCACGCGAGACCGCCAGCCGCGCCAAAGGCAGCAGCAGCAGGCGGTAGGTGTCCAGCAGGGCTGACTGGTCTGGGGTGTGCAGCATGGGGTTATCCTAACATCAAATGTGCGTTTTGCACATTTGATGTTGCTCCCCCTACCAGCAGTTCACGCGCAGGCCAGTGCCATCAACCCGGTGGCGGTGTTCGAGATGGGGATGTGGTAGTTGCGATGCACCTCGCGCACCGCGCCTGGCGCAGCGCTGCCCAAGGCGGCGCGCATGGCCAGCCACATCAGCAGCTCCACTCCCTGGCTGCCGGTTTGTTCCACCAGGTCCAGGCTGTTGAATTGTGTGGCCCACCGCGGGTCGTTCACCAGGCTGTCCATGAACTTGAGATCGAAGGCCTTGTTGATGAAGCCGGCGCGCTCGCCGTCGAGTTGATGAGAGAGGCCACCCGAGGCGATTACCGCCACCTTCTTGGTGCTGCCCCAGCTGCGGATGGCGTCGCCCACGGCTTGGCCCAGCGCGTAGACCCGCTTGGCAGACGGCAGCGGGAACTGCACCGTGTTGATGGCCACCGGCACGATGGAGACGGGGCAGTCACCTGGCCAGAACAGCTTGAGCGGCAGGGTGCAAGCGTGGTCCACCAACATTTCCTGGCAAGTGGTGATGTCGAACTCTTTGTCCACCAGGTGGTTGATGAGGTGCCAAGACAAGTCCAGGTCGCCGTTCAGGGGCGCGGTGGTGGGAATACCCCAGCCTTCGTCGGCGTTGTGGTACTGGGCGGCGGCACCCACGGCAAAGGTGGGCATCTTGTCGAGGAAGAAGTTCAGGCCGTGGTCGTTGTAGAAAACCACCACCACGTCGGGACGTTCTTCACCCAGCCATTGGCGCACCGGTGGGTAGCCGTCGAAAAAGGGTTTCCAGTAGGGCTCTTGCTGCAGGCCACGCGCGATGGCGTTGCCGATGGCGGGGATGTGCGAGGTGGCGAGGCCGCCGATGAGTTGTGCCATGGTCGTGTCCTGGGTTTACTGGAAGGCGGCGGCGTTGAGCTTGGCCTGGAACTCGGCCTTGGTCAGGCCGGTCTGTTGGGCGCCGATGTCCTGCATGTCGAGTTTGAAGATGCCGGCAAATTTGGCCAGGTAATAAGCGTTGCCGCCGGCGGCAATCAGTTGCAGCACCTGGCGCGAGCGGATGGCCGCCGCTTGTTCTTCGTTCAGGCCATAGCGGCGCATGTAACCTTCCTCGTCGGCCACAAAGGCGTCGCGGTTGGCCGCGTCGTTGAAGGAAAAACACATCTTGTTGAGGGCGTAGCCTTTGCGGGCCTGGGTGCCGTCAAAGGGCGTGGTGCCGGGGATCTGGCGGGCGGGCTGGGTCATGGGTGTCTCCTGGAACGTGGCGCAGTATCGCGAGACGATTGCCACAAATAAAGACATGATTCATCATGCAAAGCATGAGCAAAATCGATGGATCGGGTTGGGATGAACGCCTGTTGCAGTTGCTGGTGGCGGTGGTGGACGCGGGCTCCATCACCGGGGCGGCGCAGCGCCTGGGCGTCACACAGTCGGCGGTGAGCCACCTGCTGGACAAGCTGCGCGCCATCACGGGCGACCCGTTGTTCGTGAAGTCAGGCCGGGGCATCGTGGCCACCGCGCGTGCTGAGGCCCTGGCACCGCGGGCGCGCGAGCTGCTGCGCGAGCTGCAGCAGTTCACCCAATGGGAGGCCTTCGAGCCGGCGAGCTGGCGCACGACCTTGACCATCGCCGCCAACGACTTCCAGCGCGACCTGCTGCTGCCCGCGCTGGCCCAGCGCTTGCGGCAGCAGGCGCCGCAGGTGGCGCTGCGGGTGGTGCATTCGGCCGTGCCCCGGCTGGACATGTTGCGTGCCGATGCCTGCCAGCTGGTCATCAGCCCGCGCCCGCCCGATGGCAGCGATGTTGTGCAAAAGCGCCTGTTCGAAGACCGGTACCGCGTGTTCTACGACCCAACCGTGCGTGCCGCGCCGCGTCACCGGGCCGACTACCTGGCCGCCGAGCACGCCACCGTGGTGTACGAGCCGCAGCGTAGCCTGGACATCGACCAGCACCTCGCGGCCCAGGGCGTGGAGCGGCGTTTTGTGGTGATGGCGCCCGGCTTCAGCGCCTTGCCGGCGTTCATCCGGGGCACCCCCTTGTTGGCGACGGCGCCCGGCTTGCTGGCCCTGCATGCCTGGAGTGGGCTGGCGCACAGCAAACCACCGGTGAGCTGCCCGCCCATGCCCATGTACCTCATCTGGCACCAGCGCTACAGCCAGGACCCGGCCCACCGCTGGTTGCGCACACAAATCGACGAGGTGGTGGCGCAGGCCCGGCGCGCGGGCAGGCTGGGTCAGCAGGCGGAGGGGGCACCCTTGGCCATGACATCCGCTTCGCTGTCCTCGTAGCGTTGCGCGATGGCGCGGAAGTCGTCCTGCACCTCCAGGAAGGCGTCCACCATGTCGGGATCGAAATGGGTGCCACGCCCGGCGGTGATGATGCGCACCGCCTCGGCGTGTTCGAACGGGGGCTTGTAGACGCGCTGGCTGATGAGGGCGTCGTACACGTCGGCCAGCGCCATGAGGCGCGCGGCCACGGGGATGTCCTCGCCGCTGAGGCCTTGTGGGTAGCCGCTGCCGTCCCATTTTTCCTGGTGCGAGAGTGCAATCTGTTTGGCGAAGGACAAGAAGTCCAGGCGCTCGCCGAGGGCTTCTTCGGCACGCACCAGGGCCTCAAAACCCAGCGTGGTGTGCCGCTTCATCAGCTCGAACTCTTCGGGCGTGAGCTTGCCCGGCTTGAGCAGGATGTGGTCGGGGATACCGACCTTGCCGATGTCGTGCAACGGAGCCGACTTGAACAGCAGTTCGATGTTCTCGTTCGTCAGCACCTGTGCGAAGCGCGGGTGGGTTTGCAGGGCACGCGCCAGGCTTTTGACGTAGTGCTGGGTGCGGCGCAGGTGGTTGCCGGTTTCGTTGTCGCGGGTTTCGGCCAACGAGGCCATGGCAAAGACGGTCACGTCCTGGATGGCCGAAATGATGTGGGTGCGCCGCTGCACTTCTGCCTCCAGCTCGGCGTTCTGGTTGCGCAGCCGGTCGGCAGCCGCCTTGAGCGTCAGGTGTGTCTTGATGCGTGCCAGCACGATGGGCGGGCTGATGGGTTTGGTGATGTAGTCCACCGCGCCCAGCGACAGGCCCTGGCGCTCGTCTTCGATTTCGGCCTTGGCGGTCAGAAAGATCACCGGCGTGCCAGCGGTGGCGGGGTCTGCCTTGAGGCGGCGGCACACCTCGTAGCCGTCGATGCCGGGCATCATCACGTCGAGCAGCACCAGGTCGGGTGCCGGGTCGGCGGCGGCCAGGCGCAAGGCGCGTTCGCCGTTGTTGGCCACGCGCACGCGGTACTGGTCTTTGAGCAGCCCGGACATCAGTTCCAGGTTTTCGGGGGTGTCGTCCACCACCAGGATGGTTGCTTGTGGGCTGTTCATGTGGGGCTTGCAGAAGAGGAGGTGGGCGGGTGGCTGCGCAGCACGGCGAGTGCTTCGTCGAAGGCGAAGCCGCGCAGGTGGCGCTCAAATGGCGTGAAGTCGTCACCGAGCACTGCGCGCAAGTGGGCTGCGTTTTGCGCCAACGTTTGCAGCGCGTCGGCGTCACCCTGGTCAAGCTGCCGGTCGAGTTGCAACCACAGCGCATGGAGGTCGTTGGTGTCCGGGGCGCTGGGGGCTTCGGCCGCGACAGGCAAGTGCGACAAACCGGCCAGCAGCGCCGCCAGATCGCCCAGCATCGCCTCGGCCAGCGCATCGATGGGGCCACCGTCGGCTTGGCGCAGGGCCTGGTCCAGGCGGGTCGCGCTCTCTTGCACTGCGGTCGCGCCCAGGTTGCCCGCCACGCCTTTGAGGGCGTGTACCAATTGGCGGGCAGCTTCGGTGTGCCCTTGTCGCAGGTGCTCGGTCAACTGGTCGGCAAAAGGCGCGTGGCTGTGGGCAAATTGCGCCAGCAGCGAGAGGTAGAGGCCGTGTTTGCCGCCGCTGCGCCGCAAGCCCTGGGCCACGTCCAGGCCAGGCACCCGCCCGGCTTGCTCCAGCGCGTGCGTGTCCACCGGTGTGGGGGTGTGGTGGCGCGGGCCTGGCTGCGGCAGGCGGGCCACGTGGTGGGCCAACCACCGTTGCAGCACTTTGATGAGCCGGTCGGGCTCGATGGGCTTGGCCACAAAATCGTTCATGCCCGCGTCCATGCAGCGCTGGCGGTCTTCGGCCATGGCGTTGGCGGTCATGGCCACGATGGGCAGTTCGGCCCATTGCGCCTGGTCTCGGATGCGGCGTGTGGCGGTCAACCCGTCCATCACCGGCATTTGCATGTCCATGAGCACAAGGTCGTACTCCGTTTCGGCGAGGCGCTCCAGTGCCACTTGGCCGTTGCTGGCGATGTCCACGCTCAGCCCCTGGTCGTGGAGCAACTCGCTGGCCACTTGCTGGTTGATTTCGTTGTCCTCCACCAGCAGCACGCGCGCGCCCCGCAGGTGGGCCAGGGCGCTGTCTTGCACGTTGGCTGAAAGCGGTGTGGGTGTTTGTGCCACGCTGTCGTTGTTGAGTGCGCCCAGCAGGGTGTCCAGCAACACGGATGGGTTCACGGGTTTGGCCAGCACCGCCGCCATGCCGTTTGCGCTGGCTTGGTCGATGACGTCCTCTCGGCCATAGGCCGTCACCAGCACCAGTTTGGGCATGTGTTGCAGGGGCAGCTGGCTGATGTGGCGTGCCAGGGTCAGCCCATCCATGCCGGGCATTTGCCAGTCGAGCAACACCACCTCGAAGGGGTGGCCGTCTGCATCGGCTTGCGACACGGCGGTCAGGGCCGCTTCGCCGTTGTTGCAGCTGCGGTGGGCAAAAGCCATGGCGTCGAGCTGCTCTTCGAGTGACTCGATGGCGCTCTGGTTGTCGTCCACCACCAACACCCGGCGGCCGGCCAGCTGAGGCCGTGTCAGCGCACCTGCCGCACCCCCGCTGCGCCTACCGAAACGCGCCGTGAACCAGAAGGTGGAGCCTTGGCCCGGCTCACTCTGCACCCCCACCTCGCCACCCATGAGCTGGGCCAGGCGCTGCACGATGGCCAGGCCCAGGCCGGTGCCGCCGTATTTGCGGCTGGTTGAGCTGTCCGCCTGGTGAAAGCTCTGGAACAGGTGGGCTTGTTGTTCCGGCGCGATCCCGATGCCCGTGTCGCGCACGTCGAAGCGCAGCAGCACCTCGCGTTCGTCCTGGGCCAGCGTGCGCACGCGCAATTCGATTTCACCCCGGTCGGTGAACTTCACGGCGTTGTTGCCGTAGTTGATCAACATCTGGTTCAGGCGCAGCGGGTCACCGCTGAGGTAGTCAGGCACGTCGCGCGCGACGTTGAAGATCAGCTCCAGTCCCTTGCTGCTGGCGCGTTCGGCGAGCAGGTGTGCAAAGCCGTCGAGCACGTGGCTGAGTTCGAACGGCACCTGCTCCACCTGCAGCTTGTTGGCCTCGATCTTGGAGAAGTCCAGGATGTCGTTGATGAGACCCAGCAGGTGTTGGCCGGAGCGTTCGATTTTCTCCAAATAATCGCGCTGGCGGGCCTCGGTGGCGTGTTTGAGCGCCAGGTGGGACAGGCCAATGACCGAGTTCAACGGGGTTCGGATCTCGTGGCTCATGTTGGCCAGGAAGTCCGACTTCATGCGTGTGTTCTGCTCGGCCACCGTTTTGGCCTCGCGCAGTTCGATCTCTTGGTGCAGCAAACGGGCGTTGGCTTCGGCCAGCGCCGCCGTGCGTTGCGCCACGCGTTGTTCCAAAGTGGCGTTGAGGGCCTGAATTTCGGTCTCGGCGCGTTGCCGCTCGGTCACATCGCGCACGATGGCCAGGTAAAGGTGTTCACCCTGGTGCGTCTTGTGCGAGATGGACACCTCGGCGGGAAAAAGCTCGCCGTTGCGGCGCACCGCCTGCACCACGGCGTTGCCTCTCATCCGACGGCTTTGGCCTCCTTCTTGCGCGAACCGGCGCATCAGTCCTTCATGCTGGGCCCGGACTCCCATGGGAATGAATCGGTTCAACGGCTGCCCCACCGCTTCGGTGGCCGCACATCCAAACATGTGGGCGGCTGCAGGGTTGAAGACGCGGATGCGCATGTCGCCGTCCACGGTGATGATGGCGTCCATGGCCGAATCGATGATGCTGGCCAGGTGGGCGCGGCTGTTTTCCAGTGCTGCTTGTGCGGCCTGGATGCGGTTGGACATGTTGTTGAAGCTGCGTGCCAGTTGCCGCACTTCGCTGGGGCCCGCCTCTTTCACCGTGGCCGGCGCATGGGAGCCGGTGAGTTGCTGGGCGGCTTGTTCCAGCTCCTGCAAGGGCCGCGTCACCAGCCAGCGCAGCACCGCGCCCACCAGCAACATCAACACCAGCACACCACCGCTTTGCAGCGCCACACGTTGCAGCAGCTGATGCTGCATCAGGCGGTGGTCGAAGCTGAGGTCGTACATCAGCAGGACGGCGCCTCGTGTGAGGTTGCGCACGCCTTGGCCCTGGCCGGGATCGAGGTGGGATTGCATCACCGACAGCCGGACGCCGTCCGGGTCGATCAGCACGTCCGGCAGGCTGCTGCGTTGCACACGGGCGAAACGCTCCGCAGAAAAGCCCGGCACCACATCCTTGGCCGATGCGCCGATCCAGGCCATGCGGTGAGCGATCTCCACCCGACCGTTGGGGTCGACCAACACCACCACCCGACTTCGGTGGTTGGTGGCGGCGATGGCCAGTTCGGACGCCGCTCGCGTGCCTGGCCCATGTGGCTCGCTGTTGGCCAGACGGGCAAGCGCTTCGGTCTGGCGCAAGGCGTCGTCCTGGGCCTCACGCATCATGTTGTCGTGGGCGCGGTGGTACGCGTCCAAGTTGAACAGGGCCAGCAGCACCATCAGCACCAAGGCCATGCCGGCAGGCAGCAGAAAGCGCAGTGGGAAACGACTGATCATCTTGTCGTCTCGGAGCCGCGCAACGCGGTGATGTCGCTGATGGCACTCAGCGGATGGCTTTCGCGCATGAGCCCTTGGCGCAGCATGTCTTGTTGCAACAGGCGGGCGGTGGCGTCGATCTGCCCGCCGTCCCGCAGCAGCTGGAGGTTCTGCGAGCGGTCAGGCAACTCCAGACCGCGGTAGGCGCTGGCGACCTGTTCGGGGGGCAGCTCCAACCTGGGCGCCAGGCGCCTGGCGGCGTCGTCGGGCCGTTGCAGCCAATGCGCCAGTCCGCGGAAATGCGCGCCCACCAAATGCTGCAAGGCCGTGGGCCGTTCACGCACCACCTGGGCATGGGCCACCATCACATCCACAATGCGGCCCGGCATGCGGGAGCTGTCGAAGATGCGGTGGCCGCCTGCCGCCTCGATTTGTGAAGCCCAGGGCTCAGCGGTGATCACGACGTCGGCACGGCCACCGACAAAGTCGCGCCCCGTGCTGGGCAGCACGGTGGGCACCTGAACGATTTGATTGGGCTTGAGCCGCGCCGCCTCCAGCAGCGCGGCCAGCACGGTCGCGCCCACCGCGCTGTCCTCCACCGCGATGCGCTTGCCCGCCAGTTGGTCCAGTGTCATGGGCCGGCGGCTGTAGACCGCGTCGGCCCCCGCCGAGATGTCCAGCACCGCCAGCACGCGCAGGTCCAAGCCCTCGGCGCGCGCGGAGATGCATTCGTCCAGCGTCAGGCTGGCGGCTTCCAGCTGGCCCGAGGCCAGGGCGCGCACGGCGTCGGTGCTGGAGGGCATTTCGATCAGCCGCGCCTGTGCTTCGTCCAGCAGGCCCAGATCGCGGGCCAGAAACACCATTTCGTAGCCCGGGAAAACGATGCAGCCCATCCGCACGGGTGGGGTTGGGGCCGCACAAGCTGTCAACCCGCTGGCTGGCAAGGCCATTGCGCCCAGCCACCAAAGACAGGCGCGGCGATGGATGGGCGGTGCGGCCGTGGGCGCGCGGTGTTGTGGCGACAAGCGGGTCATGTCCAAGGGCGGGGGCCGCAGAAGCGGTCGGAACCAGTGTAGGAGTGCGTCCTGATAAATGTCAATGAATCATAAGATCATTGTTGGCAATTGTATGTGAATGTCAGATTTTTATAATTTTAAAATGAGTTTTATATTTGTTGAAGTTGATTAAAATGTCGCAAATGCGAAATGGGTGAACAGCAGCAAGCGCGCTTTCCGTTTCGGGTGGCGGGTTCTTCACCGTTCAGTGCTTGCGCGGCAGGGCTTTGTCTCCCTACAATGTAAAAACGTTGCGCAAGTTGTTTTGACGGTTGACCACCTCAAAACCTCTGCGCAGCGATATTAAAAAACGCTCAACAGGGCGTGCAGGGAGTAGAAAAATGAAGCAATGCAAACCCTTTGCAGGGTTGCGGCCATGGGCATTTTGTGTGCCGCTGGTGGTCGCCACAGGTGTCACGGCGCAGCCCGTGCCCACCTGGAATCCTTCCCACGGTGTGATGGGGCTCTGGGCCCCCCCTTCGACGCAGGTCTCTGACCCGGTGGGCGCGTCCGGGCTCGCGCGGGCCGTGGGTGCGGCCCAGGCCGCCGAAGCCCGAAACAACCCACAAGTCGCGCTTTCCGGCACCGAGCTGGATCTGCTACAGGCGGTGCGTGTGGCGGTGGGCTGGCAGCCCGCGGTGGCCGCTGCCGTCGCCCAGTTGCGGCAGCAAGCCCGCGTGGTCGAGCAGATGCGGGCCGGTTACATGCCCGCCCTCTCGGCAGGGGTGAACACCGGGCGGCAGTCGGCCACATCGCGTGGCACGAGCTTCACCTTGGCGGCGTCCCAGATGCTGTACGACTTTGGCAAAGTGAGCAGCCAGGTCAGCGAGGCCGAGGCCGGCGTGCGCCGCGCTCAGGCCGAGGTGCTGCGCCAGATCGACACCGTGGCCACCCAGACCGCATTGGCTTTTGTGGAGTTCGGGCGCTACCAGGCTTTGATGGCCATCGCAGACGACCAGATTGCCGCCCTGCGCGATGTGGCGCGTGTGACCGATTTGCGTGCCCGGCTGGGGGCCAGCACCCGGGTGGACCCGGTGCAGGCGCGGGCGAGGGTGGAGGCGGCACAGGTGTACGCCCAGCAACTCCAGACCCAATCGCGCCAGTGGCGCTCGCGCCTGAAGACCTTGCTGGGGGGCGATGTGCCCCCGCGTGCCGCGCCGGTGCCGGAGGAGCGCCTGGGCGCGGCGCTGAATGTGCCGGGCGAAGGCCTGTTGTGGCCTGCCATGTTGGTGGCCGAAGCAGACCGCCAGGCGCTGGAAGCGCGCCTGGCGGGCGCCCGCGCCGCCCGGCTGCCCACGCTCACGCTGGAGGTCTCATTGAACCGCCTGGGCAGCGGGGCCAACAACGGACGCAGCACCGACCACAGTCTCTTCTTCAAGCTCAACAGCAGCACCTACCAGGGTGGGGCCATGCAGGCGCAGGAGGACGCGGCGCAGCTGGGCGTGGTGGCTGCAGAGGCCCGCGTGGGTGCCGCTCGCACCGAAATCCAGGACCGCATGGCCAGCCTGAAAGAACAGATCCAGGGCCTGATGGCGCTGCGCGGCCCATTGAGCGAGCGGCAGCAGAGCATCACTGAGACACGTTCGCTGTACCGGGAGCAGTACCTGGCGCTGGGTACGCGCAGCGCGCTCGATCTGCTCAATGCCGAACAGGAAATCGCGCAAGCGGCTTTTGATGTGGTGCAAAACCGCTACGACGCTTTGGCCGCGCAGGTCAACTTCATCGACGCCAGTGGCCAGGCCCGTGCGGTCTACGGGCTGGACCGTTCGCAGATTCACGGGTTGGAGATCACGCCATGAGCAAAGAAGAAACACCGGTTGTCA
>DASUIK010000163.1:0-2525 GCA_036279795.1 Burkholderiaceae bacterium
CTCACCGAACTTGCGCTCGAAGGCCTTGTTGAAGGCCTCGACCTGGGGATTGGGGTCGTCACCGTAGATCGAGCCCTGGACCGGCACCACGAAGTTGGACAGGTTGGGCACGGCGCTGAGCCAGTACGTGCCATCCATGGCACTGCCGTTGAGGATGAGCGACTGGATGCCGGCGGCCCGGATCTGGCGCACCGCGCTGGCACCGCCCGGGGCGTAGGAGCACAGCATGATGGCGTCCGGCTCCTTGGGCAGGGCCTTGATGCGGGTGATCTGCGAGGCGATCGAGGCATCGTCGTTCTTGAACGTGTCGCGCCCCACCACCTCCAGCGGCTTGAGCGAGCCCGCCATCCAGTCAAAGCCTTTGCAGATGGACTTGTTGTATTCGATCATGGTGTCCAACAGCACATAGGCACTGCGAACGTTGCGTCGCTGGACCGCCCACTCGGCCATGGTGGCGCCCTGCACGGCCGCGATGATGGACCCGCTGAACGAGCGCTTGCCCACACCCTGGATACCGGCCTTGGCGTCCTCGGCGCACAGGAACATCGAGACCTTGCCGGCCTTCTCTGCCGCCAGCGCGGCGGGCGCGCCGAAGTCGTAGTCGCAGCTCACCACCAGCATGTCAGCGCCCTGCTCCAGCAACTGCAGACCCGCCTTAGCGGCCTGTGCCCGGTCGGTCTTGGTATCGGCGAACAGCGTCTTGATCTTGCGGCCCATGAGCCCCCCGGCGGCATTGATCTCGTCGATGCGGATCAGCGCGGCACGGGTGGCCGGTGTGTCGTAGGCCTCCATCCAGCCGGTCTTGGCGGTGGCAAACCCCACCACCACCTCCTTGGGCTGGGCCTGCACCGACAGCGCGGCACTGGCACCCGCCAGCCACAAACAGGCCCGACTGGCCCAGCGTAAAACGCGTGTGTTCATCTGATCAGCTCCTGAAAATGGGTCTTCTCGACCCGGATTAACGACCGGCGCGACCCAAGCGCCATTCGGTGCTGCCCATCAGCCCTTGCGGACGGAACACAAGCACCACCACCATCAACATCCCCACCACCACCTCTTGGGTGCCACCCGGTGCCCGCAGCGCCACGCCGGCCAGCGTCACCCCTTGCTCCAGGCAAATGAGCAGTTCCACCAGCAGCGTTGTCACGACCACGCCACACACCGCGCCGGTCAGCGATGCACTGCCCCCAAGCACCAGCATGGCAATCAACAAAAACGTCTGACCGAGGTAGAAGGCATCAGGGTTGACCACGCCAAGAAACTGCGCCTGCAAAGCACCACCCAGTCCCATCAGGGCACCGCTGAGGGTGAAGGCCAGCAAGGCCACGGTGTACAGGTTCACGCCGCTGGCGCGGGCGGCGACGCTGTCCTCGCGCAAGGCACGTAACTGCATGCCCCAGGCCGAGCGGCCGTACAACTGCACCAGCACCAGCACGGCGCAGGCCCAGGCCAGCGCGGTCCACAGGTCCACCTCGGTCGGGATACCCACCACCGAGCTGGTGCCGCCGGTCACCGACTCCCAGTTCGAGAAGACCACGTTCACCACCGCCAGCAGCGCGAAGGTGGCAATCGAGATGGCGATACCCGACAGGCGCATCAACACCAGGCCCGCGAGCAAGGCCAGCACCGCCGCCAGGCCTGCCGCGCCCAGCACCGAGGCGACATGCCCACTGGACTGCGCCAGCACCCAGTCCGGCAAGCCCGGCAGCGTGTAGGCCTTCATTTCGACCGGCACCGACAGCCAGGCCGCGCCGTAGGCGCCCACGCACATGAATGCCACGTGGCCAAAACTCATGAGGCCAGAGTGCCCGATGAATAAGTGCAAAGACGCCACCAGCACGATGCGGATCAGCAGTTCGCTGACCGTGCGCTGCGCGGCCGGACCGCCCACCACAAAGGCCAGCACGCACAAAACGAGCAAGGACAGCGACAACAGCAGCGGCGTGTCAAGCTCGCGCCAGAAGGAAGAAGTGGGGGAAGTCATGGCAGGCTCACACGCGTTGGGAAGAGGCAGCGCTCCCCATCAGTCCAGCAGGGCGCCAGACCAGCAGGGCAATGACCGCGAGGTAGACAAAGGCGTCGCGAAAAGGCCGCGCGTCCATGGGCAGCCAGGTCTGCAGCTGGGTGCTGACGATGCCGATGAGAAAACCCGCCAGCACAGCGCCGCTGAGGCTGCCCAGACCGCCGATGACGGTGGCCACGAAGGCGACCAGCATCATCGATCCCCCCATGCGGATGTCGGCCACACCTGTTTTGGTCAGCATGAGCAGACCCACGACGGCGGCCAAAGCCCCCGACAGCCCGAAAGCCACCAGGATGACGCGGTTGGCGCGCACACCCAGCATGCGCGCCATGGTGAAGTCCTCGGCAGCGGCCCGCATCTCCAACCCGATGCGCGTGCGTGCCAGCATCCACGCCAGCCCGAGCAGCAGCACGAGTGCAATCAGTATGGTGATCAGTTGCAGCGCGGGCACACGCACACCCGCCAGTTCCATCGGGAGGTTGAGCGCTGGCCACAGGTCCAC
>DASUIK010000164.1:0-7456 GCA_036279795.1 Burkholderiaceae bacterium
GTGGGGGCTGGCGTGCCCGAAGCGCGCGTGGGCGAACGTGTGTGGATTTGGAACGGCCAGTGGCAGAGGCCTTTTGGCACGGCGGCCGAGTACATCGTGCTGCCCCAGGCCCAGGCCGTGACCTTGCCCGAAGGCACGGACTTCGAGGCGGGCGCGTGTTTTGGCATCCCGGCGCTGACAGCGCTGCAGGCCCTGCGCATTGCCGGTGATGTGGCCGGGCGCGACGTGTTGGTCACCGGTGCCGGCAACGCGGTGGGCTTTTACGTGACCCAACTGGCGGCGCGCAAGGGCGCCCGCGTGATCGCCACAGCCGGCCACGAGCTGCGCCAGTCGCACGCCTGGGCGGCCGGTGCCCACGAGGTGTTGGACTACAAACACGGTGGCGTGGCCGAGCAGGTCCGCGCGCTCACCAAGGGCCAGGGCGTGGACGTGATCATCGACATGGATTTGTCGGGCACCGCCGGTTTGCTTGCGCGTGGCGCACTCAAGGCGCACGGCCACCTGGTGTGCTACGGCAGCAACCAGCCGCTGCAGGTGCCGCTCGACTTCCGCAGCCTGCTGTGGGGTTCGCTGAGCATGAGCTTTTTCCTGGTCTACGACCTGCTGCCCCGCGACCGCGAGGCCACCCTCGCCGAGCTGGAAGCTCTGCTGCGCGTGGGCTGCCTCAAACACGCCATCGGAGCGCGTTTTCCACTGGCTCAGATTGCCGCCGCCCACGAGGCGGTGGAGAAGGGTAATGTGGTGGGGAATGTGGTGTTGACGTTGTGAACGTCACCACGCCCACTGGCGCTCAGCGGTCGTTGGATGCCAGGGGGATGAAGTAGAAATCGCCCAGCGTCTGATCGTAGACAGCGGGCGTCTGTTCGTGGCCCACGGTCTTGGCCAGGCGCGCGACCTCGGTGCGCACCGAACGCACGATGCGGTCGATGGAATGGCCGGGTTTTTTCATTTCCCGCAGCAGCAGCCGGGTGAACAGGCCATTGCGTTCGGTGTCGTGGTTGCCCAGCTTGTCCAGCGCTTGTTGGCCGGTGCCGGCCGAGAAGATGATCATCTGGCCAGTGGCGGCGGAGGTGGGCGCTAGGCCACGGCTGCGCGCCGCGCGGGTGGCAATGCGGAAAGGGTTGTCGCGGCAGGCATCGATGATGGCCAGCATGAAGCCGGCGCGGCGCTCCTGCATGTCGTCGAGTATCCGTTGCAGTGGAATGGACTCGTCCTTGACCTCTTCCTCGTTCTGACCGCGTATGTCCACCGGCAGCAGGTAGTTGGTGTTGGCCAACTGCACGCCGTGGCCCGCGAAATACACCACCACTTCGTCGCCGCCCTGCACGGTCTGGCGGAACTGGCGCAGGGTTTCTTTCATGCGGCGCTCCGACAGGTCGCGCGCGATGGTGACTTGAAAGCCCACGGCTTGCAGGGCGTCGGCAATGGCCAGGGCATCGGTCTGGGCGTTATCGAGCCGCGCCACATGCTCGTAGGCGTTGTTGCCCATCACCAGCGCTTTGCGGCGGGGGTTGGGTGGCAGCGGCCGCAACGACGGGGCGGCGGTGCTGGGTGTGGTTTGCAGTTGGGCCAGTTGAGCCCGCAGGCGCTCCATTTCCTGCTGCATCTGGGTGGCCACCACTGGGTCGGGGGTGGCTGGCGTTGGCAAGGGCACGGGGGCGGAGGCGAGTGGTGTAGCCAGGGTGGCGAGCTCGACCGGACGCAGTGTAGGGGCCGGCGGCGCCGAAGGCGATGGCGTGGTGGTTGCCACTGTCTCCGCGCGGCCTGGCACGTCAAGCACCGAGCGTGCCTGCCGGGTGCCGCCGAGGTCGTTGGGATAGAACTGAGCGTTGAACAGCCCCACCTCTCGCCCCCGGGTGTCGACAAACTGCACCCAGGTTCCGGCCGGCTTGATGTCCAGCAGGCGCTGGGTAGTGGTCTTGAACAGCCGCCCCTCGGTCAATTCCACCCGGTGTTGGGCGGCGGTCAGCAACAGGGCGGCGGTGGCCAGGTCGGTGGTGGGTACGGTCACGCCATTGACACGAAAGGACAGTGTGTCGGCGCTGACGTTGGGGCCCAGTTCGAATTGCAACACACCTCGGCCAAGGGCCAGCTGGGTATCCAGCTGCGGCGACCGCAACAAGGCGCGGACCGCCGATGCCGCCTGAGCGCCACCTGCTGCCAGCTCGGTGTCGAGGTTGTCGGCGTTGGCGATCAGGTTCCAGGTGATCTGGTGGCGGGCGTTGACCCTTGCCGTCGCGAGGGCGGCACCGCGACCCAGCGGTTGTTCGTGGCTCAGTTGGGTGCCGGGTTTGATGCCAGGCGCCAAGTTCAGTGGCAGGACGGAGGTGAGCACGGAGTACAGGCGCGGACCATGCCGGATGACCAAAACGTTTTGCCAGATGTCCATGGCACTGCTGAACAGCAGAGTGCCTTCACTGGGGGCAATCAGGTCGGTTTGCATGGGCAGCAACAAATGGGTGGCACCCATGGCGCCTGTGCCTTTGCTGATGTAAGCCAGATCGCCTGCCGGAATCTGCGCGGGCAGGGTCCAGTCGCGCTGGCTCACGGCCCGCGGCAGGATGGGGTCCAGTATGGTTGGCTCTGCCGGACGTTCGCCGAGCCGGGTGCCAGGGTGATGGCCGAGCAGAGAGTCCAATGCCAGCGGGCGCAGGGAAGGAGTGACCAGCAGCACGTTGGCGCTGGCATCGGTCACTTGTGTCAACCATTGGGTCAACACGCTAAAGGTCTGGTCTCCCGTCAGACCCGACTGTTCGCGAACGAACAGGCTGCCGGACGGCGCGCCCAGGAGCTCGGTTCGCAGCAGCGCTTCAACCCGAATGCCGCCGCCGTTAAGGTCAAGCACACTGGATTCGGCCAGCAGCATGTCTTCGGACTCCGGCACGCTGCCCACCGGCAGCAGGGCCAGTGCCCGCGACCAGCCAGGCAGCTCATCAGCCTGGGTGCGTAAGCCTGCGAGGTTGGCGCCGGCAATGCGCAAGCGGGAGCATTTGGAGAAGCGGGCGTTGACCCGGGAGTCGTGCCAGTTGACCAGGAAGGTGTTGTCGCTGTCCATCTGGCAAGCAGGCTGGGGCCAGCGTTGTTGGGCGTTGGCCTCGCGCACCAGGAGCAAAGGCACGCTGGCGGCGGGGTCCTGGTTGCGCAGGGCGGTGTTGCGCCACACCACGTCGCCATTCTGGGAGGGGTAAACCGCCAAGACCTGCCATTGGCCGGCGGGCATGGGCAGTTTCAGCCCGGACGACAGGCGAAGATCGGATGGGCCTGGGTCGTCGGTTGGTGGCTGTGCGTTGGCCGCCAGCGCGAGCCAACCTAAAACCACAGAAAACGCCAAACACGACCGGATCGACCGCGCAACAAAATGGGTGGCGTGGGTCCAACGTTGGAGCATTTTCGTGTGGTGTACAGCGCCTTGAGAAGCAAGGCAAAATCGTATTCAAAGTTTACAAGAGTGGCGCTTCGCTCAGGACGCTTTACAGAAGGTCACTTGGACAAACCTTGAGCACGGATACACCGCATGACGAGAGCAAGCGACAGAAACAAACGTGACGCCGGCTGGCACTTAGGACCTTGGGCATTGGCGCTCTTGGGCTTGGCCCTGGGCCAGGCCGTGCTGGCCCAGGACAAATCGACACGCAGCGCGCTGATCATTGGGGTGTCCACCTACGCGTCGCCCGATGTGTCCACCCTCACGGGCGTGCCCGCCGACATCCCGCTGGCGGAAGACATGGCCAGAGCCATGGGCATTCCGGCCGAGCGCACCCGGGTACTGCGCGACGGCGCTGCCACCAAGGCTGCGGTGCTGGAGGCGTTGGACCAGCTGTCCAGTGAGGTGGCCGAAGGCGGGCGTGTGTTTGTGTACTTTTCAGGTCATGGCACGCGTTGGTACGACGGGCAGACCAAGGGCTGCAAGGAGGGCTTGCTGGCTCACGATGGCCAGGCCATCACGAACGATGAAATCGCCCAGCACACCAGGCGCATCCACGGTGTGGCGGATAAACTGATCGTGGTGTTCGATGCCTGCCACTCGGGTGGGGTGGGGCAGCGCGACCGGTTCACCCGCTCTGCCGTGCGGGGTGCGCTGACGCCCAAGTTTTTCAGCCGGTCCGAGGCCGATGCCCAGGCTTGCGAGCAGCCTGCCAACCTCCGCACCACCCGCAGCCTGCTCGCTGCCACCGGCCAGTTGGGCGGACTGAGTGAGAACTTCGTCCAGGTCACGTCGGCCCGGCCAGACGAGGTGAGCTTCGATGAGCCTGGCAAAGGCGGTCTGGCCACCCAGGGCCTGCATGCCTGCTTGCTGGGGGGCGCGGTGGACAGCAATGGGTCCGGGTCGGTGTCGGTGGCGGAAATCGAGCGTTGCACACAGGCCGCCATCGACGCCAAGCTCAAACCGTGGCCGCAGCTCATCCCTCACCACGTGACGGTCAGCGGCAACCGCAATCTGGTGCCGGTGCCGGTGAAGCCAACGCCGGTGCCGGTGGCTGGAACAACCACGCCCTTGGTGGCGCCAGACCCGCCCGTTGTGGCGCCAGCGCTGGCATCACTGGCCACCCTGGAGGACATTGCCAGCCAACGCAACCCCCGGCGCAAGTTGCAGGTGGTGCCCAGCCGCAAACAATTGCGCATTGGCCAGGACGCGCTGGGCCTGAGCGTCACGTCCAGCCACGACGGCTACCTCTACATGGTGTTGCTGGGCAGCGACCAGCGCAGTTTCTACCTGCTCTTCCCCAACGGCTTGGATGCCAACAACCTCATCCGCGCCAACACCCGCCTCGACCTGCCGCGCCCGGAATGGGCGGTCAAGGCACAGGGGCCTGCCGGCACCAACCGCCTGCTGGTGCTGGTAACTGACACACCCCGCGATCTGGGTGCGCTGGCTGCCTCACCCCCCGATGCGGCCGCGCCTTTCACCTTTGCGCTGAACGACCTGCCAGGCCGGGCCGCGCTGATGGACTTTTTCACGGGGCGTGGCGTGACCGGGCAGTCCGAGTCGTTTGGCGCTCAGTTGCTTGCCGTGCAGGAGGTGCCATGAGACAGCTGCGTGGACGGTATGGGGTGGTTTTGTGTTGGCTGCTTTGGCCGCTGGCCGGGTTGGCCCAGGTGCCACTGCGCGATGCCTCGGTGGACACGTTGGTGGAGCAACTGGCACCGCCGGCAGCGCCCACCGCGACCCGGGGGTTGCGTAACCTTGTGCCCCAGGCACAAACACCTGCGGCGCCCAGGCAGGTCGATCTGGTGGTGAGTTTTGACTTCGATTCGGCCGAGCTGAGCGACGAGAGCCTGCAATTGATCGACCGCCTGTCGCAGGCCTTGATGTCCGAACGTTTGTCCGGCAGCCGCTTCCGGGTGGAGGGGCACACCGATGCGAAAGGGGCCGCGGCCTACAACCAGGCGCTGTCGCAGAGGCGGGCGCAGGCGGTGGTGGCGCGGCTGGCCTCGAACGGCGTGGTGGCCCAGCGCCTGCAGGCGGTGGGCATGGGGTTTGACATGCCGCTCTTCAAAGACAAACCATTTGCCGCCGAAAATCGGCGTGTCCGCATTGTGGCCATGGAGTGAAAAATTGATGTTGCAGCGTTTGTTGAAGTGGGGCGGCGTCAGCCTTGCGCTGGCGTGTGTGTGGTCCGCACAGGCACAGGTGCCGTGGCTGGTGACCGAAGAGGAGGTCATATCGTCGCGTGCGGCACGGGCCATGCCCGAGGCCAAGTCGGTGGCCACACCGGGCGCCCCGCGCATCGTGTTGTTGTCGCCCGACGTGGCTGCAGCGGTGGCCTCACCCACGCGGATACAGTTGCGCTTTGAACCCTTGGGCGATGCTTCGATACGACCCGACACCTTCAAAGTCCGCTACGGCACCCTTCGCCTTGACATCACCCAGCGCATCACCGCCGTCTCGACCGTGACTCCACAAGGCATCGACGTGAATGAGGCCCGCCTGCCCAAGGGTGCACACCGCCTCTACATGGAAGTCCAGGATTCCGCCGGTCGCACAGGCGAGCGCGCCGTGAGCTTTGTGGTTGAGTGAGCAGGCGCCTATGAAACCGATGACACCTGTGAGACCCCACCTTCCACCCACCCGCCGCCGCGTATGCTTTGCCATGGCATGGGCCTTGCCGCTGTGGGGGCTGAGCGCTTGCCAGACCCTGCCTGAACTGGCGGCTCAGCCGCCCAAACCCCGCATCGATTTTCTGGATTTGCAGCTGTTCGACACCGAAATGGGGCGATCCATGGCAGCACCCTTGGGCACGGTGGAGGTGGCATTCCTGGAACGCACTTCGCCCAACCGCATTCCGCAGCGCCTGCAACTGTGGATGGCGGCGGTGGAGGACGGCGGTGGCCAAGTCAAGGTGACGCCGCCGCCTGTGCCTTTCGGGACGCGTTCGCCGGTGATGCTGATTGGCGCCATCGCGTCGCTGTGGTCGGCCTCCAAGGCGGTGTCCGAAATGGCCCAGAAGGCCCAGTACGAACGCGCTAAACGGTACAACGCCGAAGTCATCTTGAAGCTGGAGCAGGGCGAGACGGTGATTGATCGCATCGTCTTTTCACAAAAACCATGATGTCGGAGCACAAGGTGATGGTGGCGTCCCAGGTGGCGCCCGGGCAGCGTGTGGCCTGGTGGGTGCATGTGCTGTTTTGGTCTCTGGTGTGTGGCACGGTGATCTTGTCTCTGTTGCCGGTGGAGCGTTTGCCTCAGGCTGCACACGTCTGGGACAAGGCGCAACACGCGCTGGGTTTTGCGGGTTTGGCGTTTTTGGGTCTGCAGGTGGGTGGGCGGCGCCCGCTCACCACCCTGGTGGCGCTTGCACTGTTGGGGGTGTTCATTGAGTTGGCGCAGCATGTGAGTGGCTGGCGCCAGGGCGATTGGCAGGACTGGGTGGCGGACGTGATCGGGCTGGCCTTGGGATGGCAGGCCTTGGGACTGGCACGCTACGTTTTGGTGCGTGTGCCTTTGTTCCCGCGGTGATATCTTTTTTCGCATCCCCTCGCGTTTTCGGCCGGGTGGGGCGGTCTTTCATCCCATATTCATGGGATTTGTGAGGCCTGGGCCGACAGGTCACCCGCCTATGATCGTTACAAAGTGTCAGGTTGTGGCGCGCAAAGGTCAGTCAGTGTGGCGAGTTCTCATCGTTGAAGACGATTCCCAGGCACGTGAGTTTTTTCGCGCCAGCGTGACGGGGTGTGACCAGTTGGAGCTGGTGGGGTGTGTGGGCACGGTGGCCGATGCCTTGTCCCTGCTCGACAGCACGCGGGCGACCCCGCCAGACGTGCTGCTGGTGGACATCAACCTGCCGGATGGCCTGGGTTTTGATGTCATCCGCTACGCCGCTCGGCGCTGCCCGTCTGCCGAAGCCTTGGTGATTTCCATGTTTGGGGACGAAGAAAACGTGCTGGCCGCGATCGAGGCGGGCGCCCTGGGCTACATCCACAAGGATGCGACACCCGAGAACATCGCCCAGACCAT
>DASUIK010000165.1:0-7610 GCA_036279795.1 Burkholderiaceae bacterium
CAAGACACCACCGGCCCCATGACCCGCGACGAACTGAAGGACCTGGCTTGCCTGGGCTTCAGCGCCGATCTGGTGATGCAGTCCTTCTGCCACACGGCGGCCTACCCGAAGCCGGTGGACGTGAAGACCCACCGCGAACTGCCCAAGTTCATCAGCAGCCGCGGCGGCGTGTCGCTGCGTCCGGGCGACGGTGTGATCCACAGCTGGCTCAACCGTCTGCTGCTGCCCGACACCGTGGGCACCGGCGGTGACTCGCACACCCGTTTCCCCATCGGCATCTCCTTCCCCGCCGGCTCCGGCCTGGTGGCCTTCGGTGCGGCCACCGGCGTCATGCCGTTGGACATGCCCGAGTCGGTGCTGGTGCGTTTCAAGGGCCAGATGCAACCGGGCGTGACCCTGCGCGACCTGGTGCATGCCATCCCGCTGTACGCCATCAAGGCCGGTCTGCTGACCGTGGCCAAGGCCGGCAAGAAGAACATCTTCTCGGGCCGCATCCTCGAAATCGAAGGCCTGCCCGATCTGAAGGTGGAGCAAGCCTTTGAGCTGTCCGATGCGTCCGCCGAACGCTCTGCCGCCGGCTGCACCATCAAGCTCAACCCCGAGCCGATCAAGGAATACCTCACCAGCAACATCGTGCTGATGAAGAACATGATCGCCGACGGCTATGAAGACAAGCGCACGCTGCAGCGCCGCATCGAGAAGGTCGAGGCTTGGCTGGCCAATCCCCAACTGCTCGAAGCCGACAAGGATGCCGAATACGCGGCCGTCATCGAGATCGATCTGGCCGACATCAAGGAACCCATCCTGTGCTGCCCCAACGATCCGGACGATGCCAAGACCCTGTCCGAGGTGGCCGGCACCAAGATCGATGAAGCCTTCATCGGTTCGTGCATGACCAACATTGGCCACTTCCGCGCAGCAGCCAAGCTGCTGGGTGGCAGCCGCGACATCCCCGTCAAGCTGTGGGTGGCACCGCCCACCAAGATGGACGAAAGCGAGCTGATCAAGGAAGGCCATTACGCCGCGTTCGGCACCGCCGGTGCTCGCACCGAAATGCCGGGTTGCAGCCTGTGCATGGGCAACCAGGCCCAGGTGCGCGAAGGCGCCACCGTGGTGTCGACCAGCACCCGCAACTTCCCCAACCGCCTGGGCAAGAACACCAACGTGTTCCTGGCTTCGGCCGAGCTGGCAGCCATTGCGTCCAAACTGGGCAAGATCCCCACCGTGGCCGAGTACCACGAAGCCATGGGCATCGTGAACAAGGACGGCGCCGCGATTTACAAGTACCTCAACTTCAACCAGATTGAGGAATACGTGGAAAACGCCAAGGGCGTGACCGCCTGAGCGGCGCGGGTCCAATCAGCGTGAACCAACGGCCCTTCGGGGCCGTTGTTTTTTTCAGGGACCGAGCACCGTTTTGGCCATCTCGCGCAAGGCCTCGGCCGTCGCTTCATCACCCGGGAAAAAAGTCTCCAGCGCCAACTCCTGCAGCGTGATGTCCACCGGTGAGCCGAACACGGTGGTGGTGCTGACGACGTTGAGCACGCCAGCGGGTGTGTGGACGAGAAAAGGCATGAGCACCCCCGGGTGTTCGCCTTGCAGGTGCAGGGGACTGTGGTCGGTCTGGGCGGGGTAGGCCTGCAGCTCGCGGAGCAGCGCGGCCAGCGACTCGTCACCGGTGTGCTGGATTTGCTGGCGCAACCTGGCAAACAGGTGTTCACGCCATTGGTTGAGGTTGGCAATGCGTGGCGCCAGCCCCTGCGGGTGCAGGCTCACGCGCAGCAGGTTCACCGGTGCTTGCAGCAACGAAGGCGCAACACCTTGGAGCAGCGGGGCCACCATGCGGTTGGCCAGCACCATGTTCCAGTGCCGGTCAAAGGCCACGGCGGGCCACGGTTCGTGGCTTTGCAGCAGGTGTTGCACTGCACGCCGAGCTGCGGCCATGGACGGATCGTCCATGGGGTGTTCACGGTACATGGGCGCGTAGCCCGCGGCCACCAGCCAGGCGTTGCGCTCGCGCAAGGGCACGGCCAGCCGTTCGCACAGGCGCAGCACCAGTTCGCGGCTGGGGCTGGCCTTGCCCGTTTCCACGCAGCTCAGGTGTCGGGTGGACAGCTCGGCGTCGGCGGCCAGATCGAGTTGGCTCAGCCGTCGCAGCTGGCGCCAGTGCCGCAGGTGGTCGCCCACGCCGGCACGGCGGGAGAGGGAGTGCTTTTGCATGGCCGAATGGTAGGGCGACTGGTGAGGCTTGCCATGACCTGTGAGGTCATAGACGGTGTGCCATCGGGGCGCCAGCATGGCAGCTCCCATTGTTCATCACACAGGAGTTCTCCATGTTCACCATTTCTGTCTCTCAACTGCGTCGCGTGTTGTGGCTCGATGCCGCCAGTGGGGTGGGATTGGCCCTCGCCCACCTGGGGTTTTCCGACCCATTGGAACTGTGGTTGGGCCTGCCAGGCACTTGGTTGGGCGTGTCGGGCGTGATCGTGTTGGCGGCGGCGTTGTTCGCGGGCAGTCTGGCGGCGCGTGCAACGCCGCCTCGGCTGGGTGTGCGCCTGCTGGCTACGGGCAACTTGCTCTGGGTGGCCGCCAGCGCATGGGTGGTCTGGGGCTCTGGGTTGGCGCTCACCCCGTGGGGCGAGGCCTGGGTCTTGGTACAAGCCGTGTTTGTGCTGCTGCTGGCCGAGTTGCAGTGGTGGGGTAGCCGCCCCGCGCGGCACAACCTTGCGGCGGCGGTAGCCGTCAGTGTTGCCCGCTGAGCGGGGCTTCGGCCGCTTGCGCACGGCGAAGGCGCTCGCGGCTGTTGGAGAGGTGGGTGCGCATGGCAGCGCGGGCGCCTTCGGGGTCGCGTGCCTGGATGGCGTGGTAGATGCGCTCGTGTTCCTGGTGCACCCGCTGTAGGTAGGCCAGTCGGCCTTCGGGGGCATCGCCCGCCGTGCGCAGGCGGGTGCGCGGGATGATCATGGTCCCCAGGAATGACATCAGCTCGGCAAAGTAGCGGTTGCCGGTGGCGCGCGCCACCTCCACATGGAACTGGAAGTCCGAAGGCACCGCGTCGGATGCGGCCTGAATCGCCGCTTGAAAGGCCGTCAGTGCGCCCAGCATGGCGGAGAGGTTGTCGTCGGTTCGGGCCTGCGCTGCCAGCCCCGCCGCTTCGCTTTCCAGGCTGATGCGCAACTCCAGCAGCGCGATCACGTCGGCTGCCGTCGCCAGTTCGTGCGGGGGGATGTGGAATGTCAGCTCGGGTTCGGCCGGTTGCATCACAAAGGTGCCGATGCCGTGGCGGGTTTCGACCAGGCCAGAGGCCTGCAACCTGGAAATCGCTTCACGCACCACGGTGCGGCTGACATCAAAACGCTCCATCAATTCCGCTTCGGTGGGCAGCTTGTCTCCCGCTTTGAGCTGGCCATTGCGGATGTCCTGGTCCAGCGCTGCCACGATCTCTGGCACCAGCCCGCGCGGGCGCCTGACCCGAGGGGTGGTCGGGGGCAGGGAAGGGCCTAGGGTTTTCACTGAGGACATGGAATATTCCTTGACAGCTGGGGAGCCGGTTTGCACAATTCAATTAAGTTGTCAGACAACCTACAACAGACATCTGGCGGCGAGGCAACTGTAGCAAAGCGCGGTGCTTCTGTCCAAGTTGTCGCCGCCTGGTTTTCTTTTCATTGTCATTCATCCACGGAACACGCCATGAACCCGCAAGAACTCAAATCCATCATGTCCAGCGGCCTGCTGTCTTTCCCGCTGACCGATTTTGACGCGCAGGGCAATTTCGATCCCAAGGGTTACGCGGCGCGCCTGGAGTGGCTGGCGCCTTACGGCGCGAGCGCGCTGTTTGCCGCGGGTGGCACTGGCGAGTTCTTCTCGCTTACGGCAGACGAGTACCCCGCCATCATCAAGACCGCGGTGGACACCTGCCGTGGCAAGGTGCCCATCATCGCCGGTGCGGGTGGCCCGACCCGGTTCGCCATCCAGTGCGCCCAGGTGGCCGAGAAGGCCGGCGCCCACGGTATCCTGCTGCTGCCGCACTACCTCACCGAAGCGGGCCAGGAAGGCCTGATCGCTCACGTTGAAGCGGTGTGCAAAAGCGTGAAGTTCGGCGTCATCGTCTACAACCGCAACGTTTGCAAGCTCACCCCCGAGTCGCTGGCCATCCTGGCCGATCGCTGCCCCAACCTCATTGGTTTCAAGGACGGCGTGGGCAACATCGAAACCATGTCTTCCATCTACATGAAGATGGGCGACCGTTTTGCCTACCTGGGCGGCTTGCCCACGGCCGAGGTGTATGCCGCTGCCTACAAGGCGCTGGGCACGCCGGTGTACTCGTCGGCTGTTTTCAACTTCATCCCCAAGACGGCGATGGATTTCTACGAAGCCGTGCGCACCGACGACATGGCCACCCAGCACCGTTTGCTGAAGACGTTCTTCATGCCTTACCTGGAACTGCGCAACCGCTGCGAAGGGTACGCCGTGAGCATCGTCAAGGCGGGGGCCACGCTGGTGGGACATTCGGCCGGCCCGGTGCGCGCGCCCTTGACCGACCTCAAGCCGGGTGAAATGGAGCAACTCAAGGCCTTGATCGACAAGCTCGGCCCGCAGTGATCCGCCAGGTCGTCATCCCTTCCCACAAGACCAACAGGAGACAAACATGACCCCTTTTCGCAGACAGCTGCTGGCGGCCGCTCTGGCGCTGCCGCTGGCCGGCACCGCCGCGCTCGCACAAGGCGCTTACCCCAGCAAGCCCATCAAAATTGTGGTGCCGTTTCCGGCCGGGGGCACCTCCGATGTGCTGGCCCGCCTCATCGGTGTCAAGCTCAGCGAGTCGCTGGGCCAGCCGGTGGTGGTGGACAACCGCGCAGGTTCGGGCGGCAACATCGGGGCAGATCAGGTCGCCAAATCACCGGCAGATGGCTACACGCTGTTGCTGATGGACGTGGGCAACCTGGCCATCGCACCGTCGCTGTACAAGCTGCCCTTCAATGTGCTGAACGACTTCACGCCGGTGCACATGGTGGCCTATTCGCCCCACCTGCTGGTGACCAGCACCAAGGTGCCGGCCAACACCGTGGCCGAGCTGGTGGCCTACGCCAAGGGCAAGGACGTGCGCCTGAGCTACGCCGCCGCCGCCGGCATGGGCAGTGCCACCCACCTGGCCGGCGTGGTGTTTGCCCGCCGCAACGGCATCGACTGGAACTACGTGCCGTACAAGGGCGGCGCCCAGGCCATGACCGATCTGCTGGGGGGGCACATCGATGTCACTTTCAACGGCATGGTGGCCACCTACCCGCACGTGAAAGCCGGCAAGATCAAGCTGATTGCCTTGTCCAGCGCCAAGCGCAACAGCGTGCTGCCCAACGTGCCCACCGTGGCCGAAACCATGCCGGGCTTCCTGACCGGCAGCTGGCAAGGCCTGCTGGCCCCGGCCGGTACCCCGAAGGCCATCGTGGACAAACTGCACGCCGAGGTCACCCGCATCGTGGCTTTGCCTGATGTGCAGGAGAAACTGGTCAGCCTCGGTGCTGAACCCGCCCAGATGAGCAGCGCCGAGTTCGGGAACTGGCTCAAGGCCGAGGTGCCGGCCATGGCCAAGATCGTGCGCGACGAAAAGATCACCGTCGAGTGATCACCCCCAGCCCGGCACCCTGGTGCCGGGCCGCTGTTGTTTCTTCCTCCCCGGAGACAAACCATGAACAAGACCCTCATCACGCTGGTGCTGGCCGCCAGCACCAGCCTCAGCGCCTTTGCCTGGCCTGACAAACCCATCACGCTGGTCGTGCCTTTCCCACCGGGCGGCTCCACCGACCTGATCGCGCGCACCCTCTCGGGCAAGATGGCCGAGAAGATGGGCGCAGGCACCTTTGTGGTGGACAACAAGGCCGGCGCCACGGGCACCATCGGCACTTCGCAGGTCGTTCGTTCCGCACCCGATGGCCACACCTTGCTGGTGGCGTCGCTGGGCCCCTTCGTCATCGCGCCGCATCTGATCAAGGTGAATTACGACGCCCTCAAGGACCTGGACCCGCTGACTGTGGTGGTGCAGGCGCCCAATGTGTTGGTGGTGCCCGCCGCCTCGCCGCACAAGTCGCTGGCCGACGTGATTGCTTACCAAAAGGCCCAACCCGGCAAGATGAGTTTCGCGTCGTCGGGTAACGGCAGCAGCGACCACCTCACGGCCGAACTGTTCTGGCAGCAGACAGGCACCAGCGGTGTGCACGTGCCCTACAAAGGCGGTGGCCCGGTGATGACCGACTTGCTGGGCAACCAGGTCGATTCGTCCTTCATGAACATCAACACCGCCATGCCGCAGATCAAGGCCGGCAAGCTCCGTGCGTTGTCCATCACCAGCGCCAAACGCTCGCCGCTGCTGCCCGACGTGCCCACGCTGGAAGAGGGCGGCGTGAAGGACGCCAATGTCTACTCCTGGCAGGCCGTGGCCGCGCCCAAAGGCCTGCCGGCCGACGTGAAGAAGCGCCTGGTGGACGCCATCTCTGCCACCATCAAAGACCCGCAGGTGGCGCCTAAGCTGCTGGAGCTGGGCTTCGAGGTGGTGCTCAACACGCCCGAGCAGTTCGCCGCTTACCAGGCCGCCGAATACAGCCGCTGGCAAAAACTGATCACCTCGCGCAACATCAAGGCAGATTGATTTCCCCCATGACCGCACCGATCGTCCAGTCCATGCGTGTCATCCCGGTCGCGGGCCGGGACGGCATGCTGCTCAACCTCTCGGGCGCCCACGCGCCCTTTTTCACCCGCAACATCGTCATCGTCACCGACAACGCCGGCCACACCGGCCTGGGCGAGGTGCCCGGTGGCGAGAAGATCCGCCAGACGCTGGAGGACGCGCGGGCTGTGGTCGAAGGCCGGCCCATCGGTGCGCTGCAGGCCATCCTCAATGACATGCGCGTGCGCTTCGCCGACCGCGACAGCGGTGGCCGTGGTCTGCAGACCTTCGACTTGCGCACCACCATCCACGCCGTCACGGCGGTGGAGTCGGCCCTGCTCGACCTGCAAGGCCAGCACCTGGGTGTGCCGGTGGCGGCCTTGCTGGGTGAGGGCCAGCAACGCGACGCGGTGTTGATGCTGGGTTACCTGTTCTTCGTCGGTGACCGGCTGAAAACGGACCTCCCCTACGCGAGCGAGCCCGACCATGCCGACGACTGGTGCCGCCTGCGCCACGAAACCGCGATGACCCCCGAGGCCATCGTGCGCCTGGCCGAGGCGGCACATAAACGCTACGGCTTCCAGGACTTCAAGCTCAAGGGCGGTGTGCTCGCGGGTGACGCCGAGGTTGAGGCCGTGACCGCCCTGCACGAGCGCTTCCCCGAGGCCCGTGTCACCCTGGACCCCAATGGCGGCTGGCTGTTGAAAGACGCCATCCGGCTGGGCCAGAAGATGCGTGGCGTGGTGGCCTACGCCGAAGACCCGTGTGGCGCCGAAGACGGCTTCAGCGGTCGGGAGGTGATGGCCGAATTCCGCCGCGCCACCGGTCTGCCCACGGCCACCAACATGGTGGCCACCGACTGGCGCCAGATGGCCCACTCGCTGGCGCTGCAAAGCGTGGACATCCCACTGGCCGACCCCCACTTCTGGACCATGGCCGGCAGCGTGCG
>DASUIK010000166.1:0-10228 GCA_036279795.1 Burkholderiaceae bacterium
GGCCTGCAACCAGGCCCAGGTGGTGTTGAGCTGGCTGGCGCAGTCGGGCGGTGGCGTCAACAACGCGTCGGTCAAGCGCGGCCCCACCAGCGAGGCCAGCACAGCGGGGGGTTGCTCAAACACCTGATGAGGGCCACCCAAAGCCGCCAGCAACTGGCGTGCGGTGGCGTTGCCCACGCCAGGCGTGAGCAGCAGGCGCAACCAGGCGCCCAGTTCGTCGCGCTCCACGGCGCCTCCCTGCGTTTTCTTTTTTGTCTTGTGTGCTCAGCCCGCCCCGTCAGGGACTGGGGTTGGGGCTGACCACCCGGGCGCCCACGGTCACACCATCGGCGATTTCCAGCACCAGCGCGTAGGACACGCGCTCAAACGTGCGGAACACCATCATCAGGCCGTTGCGCTCGCCCGGCAACTGGATTTGCACCTTTTCCTTGTCGGTCGTGTCGGTGATCTTGGTGCTGTTGAGCAACACCGCCAGCACATGGCCAGGCAGCAAACCATGCTCAGCGCCCCGGTTGATGACCACCACCTGGTTCTGGCCGGCATAGGTGACGGCGTTGCCATAAACCGATACCACCTGCCCCTTTACGTCGGCCGGTGCGGCCGTGGGGACAAAGTTTCGGAAGGCGCGCGGCGGCTCGGGCAGCAGGCGGTCGCCAGCGCGGATCTCTTCCTTGGTCTGCACAATGTCGATGGTGGCCGGCACCAGCTCCAGGCTGGTCTTGCCATCGCTGCCCACGGCTTCGCGCATTTCTTCGGGCCGCGCCAGGGTGGCCCGCCCCAGGAACTTGGCCTCATAGCCCAGCACTTCGCCGGTGGTCGGATCCTTGAGCGGTGTGACGTTGCGGAACACCCGGAAAGCACGGGGCTCGCCCGGGTCCATGCTCAGCGCAGCACCGCGTGCCCCGTAGCCGGTGAGGCCACGGGCGTAGGCACGGTCGCCGCGGCTGAGCAGCACGCGCCCCTCTTGGGCGGCCACGATGCGGGGCGCATCGCCGAGCGATTCCTCGTCAGAAATGATGGCTTCGGTGAGGAAAGGCTCGATCTGTTGCGGCGAAAGGGCCGGGATGGCGTTATCGGCCAGGCTTTCGGAACGCACGCGCGGCGACACCTTGACGGTCGGCACGGCGCCCTTGCCATCGTCGGCAAAACGCAGGATGGCACGGCCACTGGACGTGTCGAGCACCAGCACCTGACCGGGGTAGATCAGATGGGGGTTGCGGATGGCCTGCAGGTTCATGCCCCACAGCTCGGGCCAGCGCCACGGGCTCTTGAGGAACAGGGCGGAAATGTCCCACAAGGTGTCGCCCCGCTTGACGGTATGGCTGCTGGGTGCGTTGGGGGCCAGCTCGCTCAGCGCCACGCCGGCCTGTGCCACCTGCTGCGCGGTGCCGCGCTGCTGCGGCGTGATGGGGTAACGTTGGGTGGCCGACTGGGCCAGGGCCACACCGGCGGTGCACAAAGCGGCAGCACCCAAGGCCAGCACCGTGTGACGGGCCGTCGGAGGCTTGCGGGAGGGGGAAAACGGCATGTTGGGGCCCTGTTTCTGGCGGGTGGCACACAGGCACGCCAACGCCCACCATTCTTGACAATTTGCGTTTGATTTTGCGCCCAAGCCCTTGATTAGGCAATGATTAAGCCCGGCCGGCCCAGCAGCCAGAGCCAAAAGTGGCGAAAATAGCTACAAATACGCACCAGTGGCCCCATCTCCGTGGGAACACGCTGGAAACGCGTCCACACTTTTTTGCCTTTTGCCATGTCGTCCGCCGAACTGCTCCCCATCCTGCGCTACCCCGATCCCCGCCTGCACACCGTCGCCAAGCCGGTGATCGAGGTGGACGACAGCCTGCGCGCGCTGATCCCGCGCATGTTGGCCACCATGTACGAAGCCAACGGCATTGGTCTGGCGGCCACGCAGGTGGACGTGCATCAGCGCCTGATCGTGATCGACGTGAGCGAAAACCACGACGAACCCCTGGTGCTGATCAACCCCGAGATCGAATGGGCCAGCGATGAAAAGCGCAAGGGCGAAGAGGGCTGCCTCTCGGTGCCCGGTATCTACGACGGCGTGGAGCGCTCGGTGGCGGTGCGCGTGCGCGCACTCGACGGCGAAGGCCAGTCTCGCACCATCGAGGCCGAAGGCATCCTGGCCGTGTGTATCCAGCACGAGATGGACCACCTGATGGGCAAGGTCTTCGTGGAATACCTCTCGCCGCTCAAGCGCAATCGCATCAAGACCAAACTGCTCAAGGCCGAGCGCGAGGCCCGCGAATGACACCGCTGCGCCGGCTGCTCTGGCCTGTGCTGGCGCTGGTTGCCACACTGCTGGCGGCCTGCGCATCGCCCAACCGCGTGCCGTTGGGCAGCAGCCGCGACGACACCATCGCCCGGCTCGGCCCGCCCACCGCCGTGCACCGCCTGGCCGACGGCGAGCGCCTGCAGTACTCCTACCAGCCCGCCGGCCCCTGGGTGCACAACCTCGACTTCAACACCAACGGCCGCCTGTTGCGCAACACCCAGGTGATGGACCCGGCCGACTTCGACCACATCGTGGTCGACCAATGGACCCGCGACGACGTGCAACAACGCTACGGGCGTCCGGCCCTGGTGGAAAAGGTGGCCCGCTTCGACGGCGACATCTGGACCTACCGCTTCCTCGAAATTTCGCGCCGGCGCATGCTGCACGTGCACATCGACCCCACCGGGGTGGTGCGCCGGGTGATGACCACCGACGAGCCCGAGCCCTCCGAGCGCCCCCGTTGAATCCCTTCGCATGAAAATCGCATTCGCCGGCACGCCGGAATTTGCCGCCGTGGCCTTGCAGCGTCTGCTGGAAGCCGGCCACGAAGTCCCCTTGGTGCTGACCCAGCCTGACCGCCCCGCTGGCCGAGGCATGAAACTGCAAGCCTCGGCCGTGAAGCTGTTGGCGCTGGACCACGGCCTGCAAGTGGCCCAACCGCGCAGCCTGCGCCTCGATGGCAAGTACCCCGAAGACGCCCAGGCCACGCAGTGGCTGTTGCGCGACGCCGCCCTGGACGCCATGGTGGTGGCCGCCTACGGACTCATCCTGCCGCAGTGGGTGCTGGACACCCCCGCCAAGGGCTGCCTGAACATCCACGCCTCGCTGCTGCCACGTTGGCGCGGTGCCGCGCCCATCCACCGCGCCATCGAAGCCGGTGACGCCGAGACCGGCGTCACCATCATGCAAATGGACGCCGGCCTGGACACCGGCGACATGCTGCTCATGGAAACCCTGCCCATCGCCCCCGACGACAGCACGGCCCGCCTGCACGACAAACTGGCCGCGCTGGGTGGCCGCATGATCGTGGACGCGCTGGCCCAACTGCAGCAGTTGAAGCGCACGCCCCAGCCCACCGAAGGCGTGACCTACGCCCACAAGATCGAGAAACACGAGGCCTTGATCGACTGGACCTTGCCGGCCGAGGTGCTGGCGCGCCGGGTGCGCGCCTTCGACCCGTTTCCGGGCGCCCTCACCCACCACGGCAGCGACAACCTCAAGGTTTGGGCGGCCGAGGCCGAGCGCGAGGCTGCCGAAGCGTCACCTCCCGGCACCGTGCTGGAAGCGAGTGCTGGCGGTGTGCGCGTGGCCACGGGCCAAGGCGTGCTGCGGCTGACGGAGTTGCAGCGTGCTGGCGGCAAGCGGCTGCCCGCCGCCGCTTTCCTGCAAGGTGCCGACCTGCAACCCGGCCAACGCCTGGGCAACAGCGGGCCCGACCATGTTTCTTAAGCGCATCTACCGCGAACACCCAGAGTACCGACTGGGGTTGCAACACCAGGCCACGGTGGCCATGGGCATCGCGGCCTGGGGACTGATGACCGGGGTAGCCATGGTCAAGTCCGGTCTGAGCCCGCTGGAAGGCGCGCTGATGACCTTGTTGGTCTACGCGGGCAGCGCGCAACTCGCCGCCATCCCGCTGTTGGGCGCTGGCGCCCCCATCTGGGTGATCCTGGCCACGGCGTTCTGTGTCAACCTGCGCTTCATCGTGTTTTCGGTCCACCTGCGCCCGCACATGATGCACTTGCCGCGCTGGGAACGCCTGGTCACCGGTTACCTCAATGGCGACCTGACCTACGTCTACTTCTCCCGGCGCTACCCACACGCACCGCAAAACGAAGCAGAGCAGGTGGCCCAGCACGCCTACCTGGCGGGCAACTGCGTCATCAACTACGGTGCCTGGATGGTCTCCAGCCTGCTGGGCGTGGCGCTGGCCAACGTCATCCCCACCGAATGGGGCCTGGGATTTGCCGGCATCCTGGCCTTGATGGGGGTGGGCTGCTCGCTGATCACGTCACGGCTGCGCGCGGTGTCAGCCGGTGTGGCGGCCAGCGCGGCGGTGGTGGCCTACGCGTTGCCGCTCAAGCTCAACATTCTGGTGGCCATCGCCAGCGCGGTGGCCATCTGCCTGGTGCTGGAAGCCATGGGCAAGGCCGGCCCCCACGACGAGGCACGCCATGTTTGACATCACGTGGAGTTCGCTCATCAGCATCCTCGGCCTGGCCGTGATCACCGTGGTCACCCGCTCGCTGTTTTTCATCTCCGACAGCCCCTGGACCTTGCCTGGCTGGGCCCAGCGCGGTCTGCGCTACGCGCCGGTGGCCGCCCTGTCAGCCGTGGTAGCCCCCGAGGTGCTGACCACACACGGCGTGCTGGTCAACACCTGGCAGGACGCCCGCCTGTACGCAGCGGCCGTAGGCGCTGCCTGGTTTTTCTGGCGCGGCGGGGTGCTGGGCACCATCCTCAGCGGCATGGCGGTGTACCTGCCGCTTCACATCGCGCTGGGCTGGTAACGCTGTTCGCGCGCGGCCGCTCTGCGGTGCACCGCCCACCACACGGCCGCGTTGGCGGCATAACAAATCACCATGGTCCACAGGGTGTGACTCGGATAGTGCGCCCCTCGCACCGTCTGCACCGCCCCCAGGGCAGCCCCGGCAGACAACAAAGCCACGAGCAAGACCGCACCGGTCCAGCCGCGGCCACGCTGGCCACTCAGCCAGGGCAGGGCCACGCCCACGAAGGCCAGCGCCGACGAAGCATGGCCGCCCGGAAAGCAGTGCGCCCCGCCGCCATCGGCCAGACCCAGCATCCAGTGCGACACGTACTGCGCTGGCCCGCCAAACTCGGCCAAATCCCAGGGGCAGCTCGTCAGGCTGGCACGTTTGATCACGTTCACCACCAGCAAGGCCGCCAGCACACCCAAGCCCACCGACAGGCGCTCGCGGCCGGACCAGCCACGCACCGGCCCTCGGCCCAGCGCCAGCAGGGTCAGGCCCGCCACCAGGACCACCAGAAGCAATCGGCGCACACCGTCGTGGGCGTAACGCTCCAGCCAGGGGTGGTGGCGCAGCGCAAATCCGCTGGCATCGCCCCACCAGTGCATCACGGCCATGTCCTGGCCGCCCAAGTCCCAGAGCAGGGCCATGACCAAAAGAATCCCACCGGCGCGCGCCATGGGAGATGACATGAAGGAAGACCAGCGCATCCCCCGATTGCAATGGCCTGCACTTAAGCCTGCCTTAACCCCGTCGCGTTCGAATGGTTGACTAAACTCCGACCAACCTCCAAGCCAACCAAGCTCCCCATGCGCGTGCTGATTGTGGAAGACGACCTCGGCATTGCCGGCGGTCTGGTGGCCATGCTCAAGGGCGTCGGCTATGCGGTGGACCACTGTGCCACGCTGGCGCATGCGTGGTCGGCCTTGCAAACCGAGGCCTTCGACCTGATGCTGCTCGACCTGGGCTTGCCCGATGGCGACGGCGGCGACCTGCTGCAACGCCTGCGCCGCCAACCGACCGCTGCCGCTGGACTGAAGCGTCTGCCGGACCCCGACCTGCCGGTGCTGATCATGACGGCCCGCGACGCCGTGCCCGATCGCATCGCCGGCCTCGACCAAGGCGCCGACGACTACCTGGTCAAACCCTTTGATGCGAACGAACTGCTGGCCCGCATGCGGGTGGCCCTGCGGCGCAGCGCCGGCCGCGCCAACCCGGTGATCCAGCTCGGCGACGTCGTGATCGACCCAGCCACCCGCCAAGTGACACGAGCCGGCCAGCCGGTGGAACTGCGCACCAAGGAATGGGCGGTGCTGCTGACGCTGTGGCAAGCGCGCGGCCAGGTGCTCAGCCGGGACCGGCTGGAGCAATCACTCTACGGATTCGATGAGGGGTTGGAGAGCAACGCCCTGGAGGTCCACATCCACCACCTGAGGCGCAAGCTGGGCGACGGCATCGTGAAAACCGTGCGTGGCGTGGGCTACTTCATGCCCAAAGACAGCCCATGAGCCACACGGCCCCCAGCCTCTGGCGCCACCTCTGGTGGTGGGTGCTGGGCACCACCACCGCGGTGTGGCTCACCCTCGCGGGCGTGGCCTTCTACACCGGCCACCACGAAGCCGGGGAAATCGCCGAAGGTCAGCTCGAATCTGTGGCCCTCCAATGGCTGAATTTGCCCGCCGAACAATGGCCACCCCAGGCCCAGGTCACCGCCCGACGGGATGCCGCCACACTGACCCAGCGCCATGCCGCCTACACCACCGAGTGGGCGGTGCTGCTGTGGGAAGGCACCACGTTGCGGCTGGACAGCCACGGGCTCGCCGGTCACCTGCCCGCCCGCCTGCGGCCCGGCTCCCAGCGTGTCACCCTGTCCGGCCTGCCCGGCGACTGGCGCCTGTGGGTGCAAGACAGCACCGACAGCCCCACCCCCAGGCGCGTGGTGGTGGGTGTGCCCATGAAAGCCCAGAACGCCCTGGGCCGCGACATCGCCGAACACATCGTGCGCCCCGCCCTGGTGCTGCTGCCCCTGGTGGCCTTGCTGCTGGCCTGGGCCTTGCAACGCGGCCTGAGCCCCGTGCGCCGGCTGGCTCACCAGGTGGCGGCACTGGACCTGCACGGCGGCCAGCACCTGCCCGAGGAGCGGCGGTTTGCCGAAGTCGAAGGCACGGTCAACGCCATCAACACGCTGGTGAAAAACCTGCAGGACCAGGTGCAGCGCGAACGCGGCTTTGCCTCCGACGTGGCGCACGAACTGCGCACCCCGCTGACCGCACTGGTGTGGCAAGCGCGCCTGGCGCAGGACAGCACCGACCCGGCCGAACGCACCCGCGCCCTGCAACAGGTGGAGCAGGACGCCCTGCGTGCCGGCCGCATCCTGGCCCAGCTGCTGGACCTGGCCCGCGCCCAGGGCTTGAACGCACAAAGCATGGTGCCCGTGGTGCTGGCCGACGTGGCCGCGCGCGTGCTGGCCGACCATGCCCAGGCGGCATTCGAGGGCGGGCGCGAATTGGCATTGCAAGACGATGCCCCCGGCCAACAACTCAACGCCCACCCACTGATGCTGGAGCTGGCGCTGCGCAACCTGGTGGACAACGCACTGCGGCACACGCCCCCCGGCACGCAGGTGTGGGTGCGCACCTGGCGGAACGCGGGCGAGTTTGGCGTCGACGTGGTCGACGACGGGGGTGGGCCAGCGCCCACCACCCCCCCATCGACCAGCCCCCACAACCTGGGCATCGGCCTGACCCTGGTGCGACGCATTGCCGCGCAGCACGGCGCCCAGTTGCTCTCGGCGCCACCCTCCCCACCCTGGACGCACGGCTGGCGCATCGTCTGGCCGGCAACGGGCTCACACAAACCCGATCCACAGGCTTAATGAAAAGTTAAGCGGCGTGGCCGAAACTGCGATGATCGGGCCCTTCGTGCCCGCCCCGCTTTCGCGCTCATGACCGCTGCCTCCCCAAGCCCCACCACCCGCTCGCCACGCCACCCCTTGTGGTTCACCGTCACCCTGGCGTTGTGGCTGGCCACGGTGGGCAACCTGCCACTGTGGCGCGCACTGTGGGCCCTGCCCGACCTCGCGGGCTGGCGAGGCGGCCTGTTCATGGTGGGCTGCGCGCTTTTCATCGCGGCCACCCTGGTGCTGGTGCTGGCCCCACTGAGCTGGCCCCGGCTGAGCAAACCGCTCGCCTTGTTGTGCCTGGCCTCGGCCGCCGGCAGCAGCCACTTCATGCTGGCCTACGGCGTCGTGATCGACCCCGGCATGATGGCCAACACCCTGCAAACCGACGCCCGCGAAGTGCGCGACCTGCTCTCCCTGGGCCTGGTGTGGACCCTGACCTGGGGGCTGGTGATCCCGGCGGTGTGGCTGTTGCGCCAACCGGTGGCACGCCTGCCCTGGACCCGGCAACTCAAACACAACCTGATGGCCGCCGGCGCTGCGCTGCTGGTGGCTGGCGGCTTGCTGGTCGCGGGCTTCCAGGACCTCGCGCCGCTGATGCGCAACCACAAGTCGCTGCGCTACATGGTCAACCCCTACAACACCTGGTGGTCCACAGGTCGCGCGCTGGCAGGCCCCGCCACCATGGCCCCGCTGCAACTGCTGGGCACCGATGCCCGCCTGAACCCGCCCACCCAAACGCCGCCGCTGCTGGTGCTGGTGGTGGGCGAAACGGCACGCGCGGCCAACTTCTCGCTCGGTGGTTATGGCCGCGACACCAACCCGCAGTTGACCCGCCTGGCCACCGAAGGCGACCTGACCTACTTCAGCCGCGTGACGTCCTGCGGCACCAGCACCCAGGCCTCGCTGCCCTGCATGTTCTCGCACCTGGGGCGCGAAGCTTTTGTGGACAGCAAAGACCGCTTTGAAAACCTGCTGGACGTGCTGCAACACGCCGGCATGGCCGTGCTGTGGGTCGACAACCAATCGGGCTGCAAAGGCCTGTGCGAGCGTGTGCCCAACGTGGAAACCCGCGCCCTGACCGTGCCCGAGCTGTGTCAGGACGGCGAGTGTTTCGACGAGGTGATGCTGCATGGCCTGGACGAGCGCATCTCCGCGCTGGACCCGGTCAAGCGTGCGCGCGGCGTGGTGGTGGTGATGCACCAGATGGGCAGCCACGGGCCGGCCTACTTCAAACGCACGCCGGCCGCCTTCAAACACTTCCAGCCCGAATGCGAGAGCAACGCGCTGCAAAAGTGTGGCCGCGAAACGGTGGTCAACGCCTACGACAACACCATCCGCTACACCGACCACTTGCTGGCCCAGACCGTCGCCTGGCTGAAGAAGCGCCCGCAACCCAGCGCCATGCTCTACGTCTCAGACCACGGCGAATCGCTGGGCGAAAACAACCTGTACCTGCACGGCTTGCCCTACGCCCTGGCCCCGGAAGAACAAAAACACGTGCCCATGGTGGCCTGGGTGTCGCCCGCCTTGCGGCAGATGCGGGGCTGGCCGGCGGATTGCCTGAGCCGACAGGCTTCGTCGCCCTTGTCGCACGACAACCTGTTCCACTCCATGCTGGGGCTTGCGGGCGTGGACACGCAGGTCAAACGCACCGAACTGGACCTCTTCGCCAGCTGCGCGGCGCGCTGAACTTCAGGGCTTGTCGGCGGCCGCCGCCTGCGCGCGCTGCGCGAACTCGGCCCGCAAAGCCTTGAGTTTTTCGCGCGGGTCTTCCTTGATGGTGGTCTGGTCCAGCGCCATCTCTTTGATGAAGCGGCTGGGCGTACCCGGCACGGTTTCGCGGCCCTTCTTGCGGCGTTTGAGCCAGCTCACCGCCAGGGTGCGCTGGGCACGCGTGATGCCCACGTACATCAGGCGGCGCTCTTCCTGCAAGCGAAGCGCCAGGGCTTCGGCGCTCAGGTCGCCATCGGCGTCGTCGAGCTTGAAGGGCAGCAAGCCTTCGTTCACGCCCACCAGCGTCACATGCGGCCACTCCAGCCCCTTGGAGGCGTGTAGGGTCGACAGCGTGACCACGTTCTGATCCTGCTCGCGTTCGCTCAGCGTGGAGATGAGGGCGATGGTCTGCACCACCTCCAGCATGCTCTTGCGCTCCTCGGCCATGCCGGTGGCCTCGTCCACCTCGCCGCCACAACGCCCGGCCATCCAATCGCAAAACTCCAGCACGTTGTTCCAGCGCGCGGCGGCCAGCTTCTCGCTGTCCTCGGCGTCGTACAGGTGTTTCTCGTAACCGATGTCGGTGAGCCAGTCGTTCAAAAACGTGCGCGCCGCCTCCGAGCCCAGGGTGTGGCGGGCGCGGTGCTCCAGGTCGTTGAGGTAACGGCCGAACTCGTGCAGGCCACCGATGGCGCGCGCCGACACCGCACTCGGCAGCGAATGTGAGAACAGCGACTCAAACAGGCTGAGCTTGTACTGCGATGCGAAGTTGCCCAGGGCCTGCAAGGTGGTGTGACCAATGCCGCGTTTGGGCGTGGTGACCGC
>DASUIK010000167.1:0-6054 GCA_036279795.1 Burkholderiaceae bacterium
AGGCGGGCCCCCGGCGGCCATGACCGGTGCCCGCTTTCAGGCCTTGGGCTTGCGCTGTTTGTCGAATTTTCGCCAGTAGCCGAACCCGTCCTCGTGGACCTCGTAGTCCAGTTCGGCGACGCGGGCCTGCAAGCGTTCCTGTGCATCGGCCACCGCGCGGTTGTAGATGCTGGGTCCGATCTCTTCCAAAAAAAAGCCCAGCAACGCGCCCGCAGCGATGTTGCCGATCCGCTCGTCCATGTGTTCGCGGAAATAGCGTTCGATCGAGGCAATGGCCTGGGCGCGGTCTTCTTTGCTCAGTTCGATGGGCATGGCGCGGGTACCGGGTGATGGTGTGGAGATGGGCTGCGGAAATGGAGGCAGTGTCGATGTTGCCACGCCATTCCTGCTCATTTTCGAGCCGCCGGTGTGGCGATTTTTGTGTCCGTTCTGGTGCCTTCTGCACCTCGTATGTGCACGGTTTGGTGCATCGCCAAAAGGGCCTCAGTGATTTCCCGAAACTGCACGCTGCGTCAAATCATTGTGCGCAGGAATACAAGCCGCAGCGGATGACAAAACCTATCGTTCACCCCCATCGGGCCAGTCCCTTGGAAGGAGTGAACACATGCAAGCACAAGCCTCACGATCGGTCGATCCCATCACCCTCGCGGTGATTCGGGGCGCCCTCGAGACCACCCAGCGCGAGATGTCGCTGACGCTGGAGAAAACCGCGCGTTCCAGCGTGTTCAACGTTGCCCACGACTACAGCAACGCCTTGTTCAACGCACGTGGCGAAATGATCATCCAGGGACAGGACATCCCCATCCACCTTGGGGGTCTGATGCCGGCCATGAAGGCGGTGATCGACTACCTGGGCGATGACGTGCACGAGGGCGACGTGATCTACCACAACGACCCCGTCACGATGGGCAGCCACATCCTGGACTGCTGTATGTACAAGCCGGTGTTCTACCGTGGCAAGCTGATGTTCTGGAGCGTGTGCAAGGGCCACGTCACTGACATCGGCGGACCGGTGCCGGCTGGCTACAACCCCGATGCCAAGGAGATGTACGCCGAGGGCCTGCGCATCCCGCCCATCAAGCTCTACGAGAGAGGGCGCGAGCGCCGCGACGTCATCAACTTCCTGCTGGCCAACGTGCGCTCGCGCCGCGACTGGGAGGGGGACCTGCGTGCCCAGTTGGGTACGGTGCAGATCGGTGAGCGTAACCTGATTGCCTTGTGCGACAAGTACGGTGCCGAGCAGGTCAACGATTGCCTGGACGAGTTGATGGACATGGCCGAGCGCGCCATGCGTTCGTTGATCCGTTCGGTGCCCGATGGTACCTACGAGGCCAGCGCAGTGCTGGAAGACGCAGGCCATGGTCTGGGCGAACTGACCATCGGGGCCAAGGTCCGCATCAGCGGCGACAACTGCCACATCCAGATCCAGAGCCCACCTCAGGTGCCTTACTTCATCAACTCCTATGCGGGCAACTCGTATTCGGGTGTGTACCTGGGCCTGATGATGTTCGCCAAGGTGGCACCACCCTACAACGAAGGCCTGTACCGCTGCGTCACCGTCGACTTGGGGCCCAAGGGCACGTTGTGCAATGCGCAGGAACCCGCGCCACACGTCAATTGCACAACCACCCCGATGGAGACGCTCTGCGACGCGGTGCGTCTGGCGCTGGAGCAGGCAGCACCGGAGCGGGCCGTGGGCACCTGGGGCCATTCGAGCGGCGTCAACATCGCCGGGTTCGATGCGCGCAACCAGGAGTCTTACGTGACCATGGTGCTGGCGTCGCTGATCAGTGGTGCGGGTGCCACGGCCAAGCAGGATGGCTGGAACTCGGTGGGCCCAGAGTGCTGTTTCGGCGCACTCACGTCGGGCGATATTGAGATTCTTGAATACAGCTACCCGATCCAGATCCACCGTTACGGGCTGGTGCGCGACAGCGGTGGCGCGGGCCAGTTCCGGGGTGGCTGCGCCACCCAGTGGGAGGTGGAGCCGCTGGACCACGAGATGACGGTGGTGAGTTTCGGCGAAGGTCGCCACTACCCGGCCGGCGGCGCCAACGGGGCGCACAGCCGCTGCGAGGACCTCAAGCTCGGCCGCATCGAGCGCAAGCAAGGCGAGCAGGTGACCGAGGTCATGCGCAGCAACGCCATCCTCACGCTGCGACCGGGTGAGCGCGTCGCCACCATCAACCCCGGTGGAGGGGGCTGGGGCGATCCGCTGCTGAGGCCCATCGAGAACGTGGTGCACGACGTCCGCAACGGCTATGTCTCGGTGCAGGCAGCTGAGGCGGAGTACGGCGTCCGCGTTGACACCACGACCTGGACCGGCCGCCCCACCGCCTTGAGGGCCTGAGCGCTCCCCTTTTTTGCTGGCCTGTGATTCCTGCGGTTGCCCGCGGGCAGGGCCGGCGCATGCCAACACCAACGAAAGCCAACCCATGACATACCGACTCGGCGTTGACGCCGGTGGCACTTTCACCGACTTCGTGCTGGCCGACCAGAGCGGTCAGGTCCATCTCTTCAAAGCCACCTCCACGCCGGAGGACGGCACCCGTGCGATCGCGGAGGGCTTTGCCCAGATTGCCGAAAAACTGGGCCGACCCATGTCGGCCATCCTGGGCGAGACCGAGCTGTGCGTGAACGGCACCACGGTGGCCCTGAACGCTTTGATCCAGCACCGTGGCGTCAAGACCGGGCTGATCTGCACCGCCGGTCACGAGGACTCGCTGGAGATCCGCCTCGGCCACAAGGAAGAGGGATTCCGCTACGACGCCGAGTACCCGGCCGCGCGCATCCTGGTGGAACGCCACCTGCGCATGCCGGTGCGCGAGCGCGTGCTCAGCGATGGCAGTGTGCGCACGCCGCTGAACGAAGACGACGTGCGCTCCGCGTGCGAGTTGTTCCGCCGCGAGGGCGTGAAGGCGGTGGCGGTGTCTTTTTTGTGGAGCGTGGCCAACCCCGAGCATGAACGCCGCGCCGCCCAACTGGTGCGCGAGCTGCTGCCCGAGGCGTATGTGTCCGTTGGTACCGAGGTGTTTCCCCAGATGCGCGAATACACCCGCACCTCCACCGCGGTCGTCAATGCCTACCTGGGCCCGGTGCTCGCCGCCTACGTGGACCGCATCGACGCTTTCTACCGCGAGGCCGGGGTCAAGGTGCCGGTGCGCTATTTCCAGTCCAACGGTGGCATGGCGGCACGCGAGGCCATGGTCGGCCGCTCGGTCAACGCCATCAACTCCGGCCCCGCCTCGGCCCCCATGGCCGGGCGCTACGTGGCCGAGCCGCTGGGCCATGCCAACTACATCACGGTGGACATGGGCGGCACCTCGTTCGACATCACGTTGACCAAAGGTGGCAAGACCAACATCAGCAAGGACATGGACTTTCTGCGCTACCGCATCGGCACGCCCATGATCCAGGTCGAGACCCTGGGCGCCGGGGGCGGCTCGATCGGCTGGATTGACGGCATGGGTGTACTCAACGTGGGGCCGCAGTCGGCGGGCGCCCACCCGGGGCCGGCTTGCTACATGCGCGGCGGCACCCAGCCCACAGTGACCGATGCCAACGTGGCTCTGGGCTACCTCAACCCCGAGCACCTGCTGGGTGGACGCCTCCAGATCGACGCCCAAGCTTCGCGCCAGGCCATCGAGACCCATGTCGCCACGCCGCTGGGTCTGTCGGTGCAGCGCGCCGCCTTCGGCATGTTCAGCATCGTCAACAACAACATGGTCAACGGCATCCGCCGGGTGTCCATCGAGCGTGGCTACGACCCGCGCGACTTCGCGCTCATCGGTGCCGGCGGCGCCACGGCGCTGCACATCACGGCCTTGGCGCGGGAGATCGGCATCCGCACGGTGCTCGTGCCCAAACTGGCTTCCGGCCTGTGTGCCTTTGGGCAGGTGATTTCGGACGTGCGCTACAACTACATGGCCGCCACGCCCATGCGCCTGGATGAGCGCGCAGACCTCTCGCAGATTGAGCACCGCTTCCAGGACCTGGAGGGGGAGGCGGTGGCCGCCCTGAAATCCGAAGGCATCGACCGGGAGCGTGTGGGCTTCCACCGCAGCTTGGACATGCGCTACGTTGGCCAGGTCCACGAATGCACGGTGGACATCGGCGACCTCCCGGTCAATGCGGCCACCATCGATGGCATACGCCACGCCTTTCATGCGCTGCACCGCCAGCTGTTCACCTATGACGAGCCCGACAGTGCCATCGAAGTGGTCAACATCGAAAGCACCGTCAGTGGCCACACGCCGCCCCTGCCTCGCCAGACACTCGCGCCGGGCCAGGGCGCAGACATGGCGCTCAAGGGGCACCGCGACATGGTGTTCTCGGCCGACGCCTTGGCGCAGAACACGCCGGTCTACGACGGCGAAAAGCTGGGCGAGGGCGACACCATCGTCGGTCCTGCCGTGATCGAGGAGCCCACGACGACCATCGTGGTGCAGCCTGACTGGGTCTGCACCCTCGATGGCACGGGCACCTACGTCATCCAGGCCCGCTGAGCGCGAGAACGGGAGCGGTTCATGACGAGCACCGACAGTTTGATCGCGCGAGGTGTGGGAGTGACCTATGCCGGTCTGCGTGCCCTGCATCGAGTGGATCTCGCGGTCACGCCTGGGCAGGTTGTCGGTTTGATCGGTCCCAACGGGGCGGGCAAGACCACCATGGTGAACGTGCTGTCGGGCTTTCAGTTGCCCAGCATGGGCAGCGTGTCGCTGGGCGACAGGTTGCTCAACGGTGGGGGCGCGCATGTGTTCCGCCGCGTGGGCATTGCGCGCACCTTCCAGGCTGGACGGCTGTTTCGACAGCTGGATGTGATCGAAAACCTCGCCATTGCGGCGGCCGCGCTCGGCGCCCGTCGGGCGCAGGCGCGTGCGCAGGCGTGGGCGATGTTGGAGGGCCTTGACCTGCAGGCACTGGCGCACCGCCAAGCCGGCGCTTTGCCCTACACCGACGAGCGCCGCGTGGCCATCGCCCGTGCGCTCATGGGCAATCCGCGTTTTGTTTTGTTGGATGAGCCGGCGGCCGGCATGTCCGAGCACGAGGCGGCAGGGCTCGCCACCATGGTTCGCGCCATGGCGGCCGAGCGCGGCTGCGGCGTGCTGCTGATCGAACACAACGTGCGCATGGTGCTGGAGAGCTGCCAGCACATCGTGGTGCTCGATTCCGGGCAGGTCATTGACGCGGGCACACCCGCACACATCCAGGCCAGCGACGTGGTGCGCCACGCATACATGGGCACGGTGACCGAAGTCGGACAAGAGGTGGAGGCGGCCCTGGGCTGACAGCGCGATGGACATCCTTGACATCCAGAACCTGAGCGTTGCGTACGGCGGTATTCAGGCCTTGCGTGGCCTGTCCCTGCGCATGGCCGAAGGCGAGACCGTGATGGTCACAGGCCCGAACGGAGCCGGCAAATCTACCCTGATGAAGGCCTTGGCGGGTGTGGTCAAGCCCGGCTCGGGCGTGATCCGGCTCGGCGGGCAGGACATCACTGGTCGGGCGGCCGAGCGCATTGCCGCGGCTGGCCTGTCCATGGTGCCCGAGGGGCGGCAGGTGTTCGGCGGCCTGAGCGTGTTGGAAAACCTGCGCGTGGGCTGCGGCCTGCGGCGCGACCGCCACGCCATCGAGGGTGACCTGCAGCAACTGCTGGACGTGTTCCCAGTCTTGCGCGAACGCGCGCATTCGGCCGCTGGTTTGTTGTCGGGTGGCCAGCAGCAGATGCTGGTCATCGCCCGCGCACTGATGACGGCCCCTCGGCTGCTGGCCATCGACGAGCCCTCGCTCGGTCTGGCACCCAAAGTGACCGACCAGGTGTATGCCGCACTGCTCGACTTGCAGGCCCGCCGGCGCCTGTCCCTGCTGATCGTCGAGCAAAGCTCGGCGCGTGTGGTCATGACCGGCGCCCGTATGGTGATGGTGCGTGGCGGCCGGGTGGTGTTGGAGGGCCTTGCCCGCCAGCTTGCGCCACAGGACATCCAGTCCGCCTATTTCGGCGTGTGAAAGGTCGGCCATGAACACATGGGTTCAACATGCCATCGATGCCCTGGC
>DASUIK010000168.1:0-9117 GCA_036279795.1 Burkholderiaceae bacterium
TGACCTCGGCCCTGGTGGGCGCGGCCATGGAGCGCAGCGTGATCCGCTTCTTGTACGGCCGCCCGCTGGAAACCCTGCTGGCCACCTGGGGCATCAGCCTGGTGCTGATGCAGTTGGTGCGCAGCCTGTTTGGCGCGCAGAACGTGGGCGTGGAAAACCCGAGCTGGATGAGCGGCAGCATCACCTTGCTGGGCAACCTCACCCTGCCGTGGAACCGCCTCATCATCATTGCGTTTGCCGCTGCCGTGCTGCTGGGCGTCACACTGCTGATCTCGCGCACCCGGCTGGGCCTGTTCGTGCGCGCCGTCACGCAGAACCGGCCGATCGCTTCTTGTATGGGCGTCAACACCGCCCGCATCGACACCTACGCCTTCGCGCTGGGTTCGGGCATCGCGGGCCTGGCCGGTTGTGCGCTGAGCCAGATCGGCAACGTCGGCCCCGACCTGGGCCAGAACTACATCGTCGACTCGTTCATGGTGGTGGTGCTCGGCGGTGTGGGCCAACTGGCGGGCACGGTGTACGCCGCGCTGGGCCTGGGCCTGCTCAACAAACTGCTGGAGGGCTGGACCGGTGCGGTGCTGGCCAAGATCGCCGTGCTGATTTTCATCATCGTGTTCATCCAGAAGCGGCCCCAGGGTATCTTCGCGATGAAGGGCCGCAACGCCGAAGCCTGATCAGACCATGACGACACAAGCCATTTCCCCTTCCGTGGCGCTGCCCCAGGCCGGCCCGCTGCTCACCCGTCCGGGCTGGAGCGCCTTCATCGTGGCCCTGCTGCTGGTGTGCGCCCTCGCACCGGTGCTCAACCTGCTGGTGCCTGAAGACAGTGCCTTCCACCTCTCGGGCTACATGGTGGGCCTGCTGGGCAAGATCATGTGCTACGCCATCTGCGCGCTGGCCATGGACCTCATCTGGGGCTACACCGGCATCCTCAGCCTGGGCCACGGCCTGTTCTTTGCGCTGGGCGGCTACGTGATGGGCATGTACCTCATGCGCCAGATCGGCCGCGACGGCAACTACAAAAGCGATTTGCCCGACTTCATGGTCTTCCTCGACTGGAAGGAACTGCCCTGGCATTGGGCCTTGAGCGACAGCTTCATCGCCACGCTGCTGCTCATCGTACTGGTACCCGGCCTGGTGGCCTTTGTGTTCGGCTACTTCGCCTTCCGCTCGCGCATCAAGGGTGTGTACTTTTCCATCATCACCCAGGCACTGACCTTTGCCGCGCTGCTGCTGTTCTTCCGCAACGAGACCGGCATGGGCGGCAACAACGGCTTCACCGATTTCAAGCGCATCCTAGGCCTGCCCATCGCCACGCCGGGCATGCGCATGGCGCTGTTTGTTTTCACCGGCCTCACGCTGCTGGGCTTCTATCTGTTCGCGCGGTGGCTGGTGGGCAGCAAGTTTGGCCGCGTGCTGCAAGCCGTGCGCGATGCAGAGAGCCGCGTCATGTTTTGTGGCTACAACCCGCTGCCCTACAAGCTCACCATCTGGACCATCTCGGCCGTGATGTGTGGCGTGGCCGGAGCGCTCTACGTGCCGCAGGTGGGCATCATCAACCCGGGCGAAATGAGCACAGCGGCCAGCATCGAGATGGCGGTGTGGGCCGCCGTGGGGGGGCGCGCCACGCTGGTGGGGCCCATCGCGGGGGCTTTCATTGTCAACGGCGCCAAAAGCTGGCTCACCGTGGCCTTCCCCGAGTTCTGGCTGTATTTCCTGGGCGCGTTGTTCATTGCGGTGACCTTGTGGATGCCACAAGGTGTGGTGGGGCTGGTGAAGAAACTGCGTGGAGGCAAGGCATGACGCCCGATTTGATGGAAGCGGGCGCGCAGCGCTACGAGAAAAACTTGGTGGTGGCCACAACGGGCCAGACCGAATCCGGCGGCCGCAGCGCGGGTTATGGCCGCATCGCCAAGGCGGGCGAGGTGGACACCACCCACGGCCGCATCCTCTACCTCGAAGACGTGCACGTGAGTTTCGATGGCTTCAAGGCCATCAACGGGCTGAACCTGGACATCGCCCCGGGTGAGTTGCGCTGCATCATCGGCCCCAACGGCGCCGGCAAGACGACGATGATGGACATCATCACCGGCAAGACCCGGCCCGACCAAGGCTCGGTGTTTTTCGGCAGCACCATCGACCTGCTGCGTCACCGAGAGGCCGAGATCGCCTCCCTGGGCATTGGCCGCAAGTTCCAGAAGCCCACGGTGTTCGAGCAGCTCAGCGTGTTCGAGAACCTGGAGTTGGCGCTGGCCACTGACAAACGGGTGCGCCACAGCATGGTGTTCACGTTGACCGGCGAAGAGAAAGACCGCCTGGCCGAGGTGTTGACCACCATCCACCTGGCAGACAGCGCCAGCCGCCAGGCCGGCCTGTTGAGCCATGGCCAGAAGCAGTGGCTGGAGATTGGCATGTTGCTCATGCAAGACCCCAAACTCTTGCTGCTCGACGAACCGGTGGCCGGCATGACCGACGAAGAAACTGCCCGCACCGCCGAGCTGTTTCTCACCCTTAAGGGCAAACATTCGCTGATGGTGGTGGAGCACGACATGAGCTTCATCCGCGCCATCTCTGAAAAGGTCACCGTGTTGTGCGACGGCTCGGTGCTGGCCGAAGGCACGCTGGACGAGGTGCAGGCCGATGAACGCGTGATCGAGGTTTACCTCGGCCGCTGAGGAGTACACACATGAGCCTGCTCGAAGTCAAAGACGTCAACCAGTACTACGGTGGCAGCCACATCCTGCGCAACGTCAACCTGCGTGCCGAACTCGGCCAGGTGACGGTGGTGCTGGGGCGCAACGGGGTGGGCAAGACCACCTTGCTTAAATCGCTCATGGGGCTGGTGCCCATCAAGAGCGGCGGCATCACCTTCAGCGGCCAGCCCATCGACAAAGCCACGCCCTACGAAAGAGCGCGGGCCGGCATGGGTTTTGTGCCGCAGGGGCGCGAGATTTTTGCCCGCCTGACCGTGCAGGAGAACCTGCAGATGGGCCTGGCTTACAAACCGGGGGGCACGCCCATTCCAGCCGAGCTGTTCGAACTGTTCCCAGTGCTCAAGCAGATGCTGGGGCGACGGGGCGGTGATCTCTCAGGCGGCCAGCAACAGCAGCTGGCCATCGCGCGTGCGCTGGCGGCCGGCCCCAAGTTGCTGATCTTGGACGAGCCCACTGAAGGCATCCAACCCAACATCATCAAAGACATCGGCAAGGTGATCCGCATGCTGGCCGACCGGGGCGACATGGCCATCGTGCTGGTGGAGCAGTACTACGACTTTGCCGAAGCCCTGGCCGATCAGTACGTGGTGATGGAGCGCGGCGAGGTGATTGCCAGTGGGCCGGGCAGCGAAATGCAGGCCAAGGACATCCGGCAGCTGGTGGCCATCTGAGCGGCCATCGGAGCGGTGCGGACAGGCGGCACAATGTCGCCATGCCGACCATTGAAAACCCCCGCCAAACCCTCGTCGATCTGTTCCAAGTGGCGGTGCAGCGCGCCATCCCGCTGCACACCCTGGGTTCCCACCTGCCACCACCGCCGCCACCCGGTGGCCGCACGGTGGTGCTGGGGGCCGGCAAGGCCGGCGCCGCCATGGCGCTGGCCCTTGAGACCCTGTGGCCCGAGCACGTGCGTGCCCATGGTGGCACCGACACCCGCCTGACTGGCCTGGTTGTCACACGTTATGGCCACCTGCCGCCCCGACCGGCCGACGTGCCGCAGCAGATCGAGGTGGTGGAAGCCGCTCACCCGGTGCCCGACGAGGCCGGCTTGCGGGCCGCCCAGCGCATGCTGGAAATGGCCCACGGGTGCACCGCCAACGACCTCGTCATCTGCCTGATATCGGGCGGAGGTTCATCGCTGCTCACCTGGCCTTGCGAAGGCCTGTCGCTGGCCGACAAGCAACGCATCAACCGCGAACTGCTGCGCAGCGGCGCCGACATCGGCGAGATGAACACCGTGCGCAAACACCTGTCGCGCATCAAGGGGGGGCGGCTGGCGCAGGCCTGTGCGCCGGCGCGTGTCGTCACCCTGGCCATCAGCGATGTGCCGGGGGATGACCCGGCCGTGATTGCCAGCGGCCCCACGGTGCCCGATGCCAGCACCTGCGAACAGGCACTCGACATCTTGCGCCGCCACCACATCGAGCTGCCGACGGTGGTGCGGGTGGGCCTGACCAGTGGTGCGTTGGAGTCGGTCAAGCCCGGTCATCCGGCTTTGGCGGGGCAGCAATTTGCCATGATCGCCACCCCTGCGCAGTCCTTGCAGGCGGCGGCCGACGCGGCGCGTGCCCTGGGCCTCAACGCCTATGTGCTGAGCGACGAAATCGAGGGCGAGTCGCGTGAGGTGGGCAAGGTGCATGCGGCCTTGGCGCGCGCGGCGGCGCGCGGCGAGGGACCGTTTCAAAAGCCCTGCGTCATCCTGTCGGGTGGCGAAACCACCGTCACCGTGCGGCCTCAACCCGAAGGCACACCGCGCGGGCGCGGCGGGCGTGCAGGCGAGTTTTGCATGGGCCTGGCTCAGGCGCTGCAAGGGCAGCCGGGTGTGTGGGGCATCGCCGCAGACACCGATGGCATTGATGGCGTGGAAGACAACGCGGGCGCGTTGGTGGCACCTGATACCCTGGCGCGCGCGCAGGCCGCCGGCGTGTCGCTGCAAGCCCACCTGGATCACAACGATGCGTACAGCTTCTTTGACGCCATCGGTGACCTCGTGGTGACGGGGCCGACCAACACCAACGTCAACGATTTCCGCGCGTTGCTGGTGTTGTGAGCTTGTCGGTCTGTGCGCAGCCGGCGCACAGACCTTGTATCTCGATGCCGTGCACCGCAAAACCCGTGGCCTTCAAGGCCTGGGCCACCACAGCGTGGCAGCCCTCGGCGTCCCACTCGGTGGCGCTGCCGCAGCGCTCACAAATCAAAAAAGAGGGTTCGTGGTGGCGGTGGTGGTCGTGCTGGCAGTAGACGAAGCTGCTGTTGCTGGCCACCTTGTGCACGATGTCATGGGCCACCAAAAAATCGAGCGAGCGGTAGACCGCCATGGGCGCGACCGAGGCACCGCCGCTTTGCAGGTCGGCCAGCAGCTCGTAGGCCTTGGCGGTGCCCCCACGGCGCAGCAGGGCCTGCAGCACCGCCTTGCGTCCGCTGGTGAGCTTGAGACCGTGGTCCAGGCAGTGCCGATCTGCTGAGGCCAGCTGCGCATCGATGTCTTTGGCTTGGGCGGCTGTGGCTTGTGCCTTGGCGGAAGCGCGGGGCGAGGAGGGGGCACGGGGCATGGCGCCCATTTTAGGGTGCCGTCTGCCTGCGTTCAGCTTCGTTTCCAAAGGCTGCCCAAGCCCATGAGTGCGGTGGCCAATGCCACACAAGCGCCGCTGGGGGCATCCCACGTCCACGACACGGCCAGGCCCAGCAAACACGCACCGACCGCGAGTGCGATGGTTGCCACCAGGCTGTGGCCTTTGAAGGTCCAGAGTGCGGGGGCAATCAGCAGTGCGAACACCAGGTAAAGGCCCAACAGGGGCACCGCTGCGCTGAGCACTACAGCAAACAGCGGGTAGAACAAGGCGTTGCGGGCCAGCGTCTGCCGCCACCGCAGCGCCAGCAGCCACACCGGCACGGCGCACAGGGCAAGCCAGGCGATGGCGTTCCAGGGCGCCCACAACACGTCGGCCGACAACAATTGGTCCAGCCGTTCGCGCCCGTGGGGCTCCCAGGAGGCGCCCCACAAGGCCAAGTTGGCCCCGGCCACGTAGAGCAGCCCAATGAGGGCTTCGCGCTGCGCGGGCCAGCGCTGGACGACCCAGGCCACCAGGCCCGCCAGCAGCAGTGCCGCCAGCGAAGCGCTGGCCTGCACCTTCCAATCGGCCGGATGGTCCCACCACAGGGCGCTGAGCAGGGCGCCGCAGGCCGCGCCCTGTGCCAGCGCGAGATCGACAAACACCACCCCCCGTTGCAGCACCTCGCGCCCCAGCGGCACCAGCGTGACAGCGGCCAGCACCAGCGCGCACACGGGCGCGAGCAACCAAGCCAGCTCGCTCATCGTGTGCCACCGTTGACGTTCAACAGCTGTTTGAACAGGTCGTCAAACAGGCGCACCAGGCCTTGGGGGTCCTGTGCCTCGTCCACCGTGGTGGGCAGCGCGATGGCCATGGCTTCGTTGCCCAGTTGCGCGGCCAGCCAGCGTGCGCTGCGGGCGTCCTGGTAGCGGGTGGCGACGACCGCCATGGGCCGTTCGCGCTGCGCCACCTTGAGCACCGCATTCAGGTGGCCAGGCGTGGGCGGCAGGCCGGGCTTGGGCTCCAGATCGGCGGTCTGGGCCATGCCCAGCCAGCGCCAGAGGTAGGCAAAGCTGCTGTGTTGTGCGATCACGCGCTGGCCCCGCAAGGGGCTGGTTTGTGCCCGCCAACGTTGCACATGGGCCAACCAGTCGCGCTCAAACGCCTGTGCACGCTGGTGGTAGGCACCGGCCCCTGTGGGGTCCACTTGGGCAAGTGTTTCGGCCAAACCGCGCGTGACCTCCAGCACCCGGTCAGGGTCCACCTGGAAGTGTGGGTTGCCAGCGGCATGCACGTCACCGTCGAACGGGCCGCCCGGCGCGCGGGCGTCGATCAACGCCACGTGGTCGGATGCGAAGAACATGCCCCCTGCGCGGTCCAGCACCTTGGGGTTGCCCGCGCGTTGTTGCAGCACAGGCAACCAGCCGGCTTCCAGTTCGGCACCTGTGCACACAGCCAGGTCAGCACGGCGCAGGGCGGCGATCAGGCTGGGGCGCGCTTCGATGTGGTGCGGGTCCTGGCGTTGGTGGGTGGCGCTGACGACCTGCGCCTGTGGGGCCAGTGCCTTGACGAGTGAGGCCCACTCCGGCTCGCAGGCAAACACGTTGAGGGCGTGCGCCGAGCCGGCGCAGGCCAGCCAGGCGCAGGTGATCAGCCAGCGTGTGAGGTGCCGTGCTTCAGAAACTGTGCGCGGCATGGGCACCCCAGTTCAGGACGTACTGCAACTGCACCGAGTGGCCCTTGGCGGCAAGGCTCTCGCTGCCGGTTTGTTTGGCCACTTGCAGGCGCACGGTTTGCATGTGCCCAGGTTTGTAGGCCAGCATGAGGCTGGTCTGGCGCAGGCGCGCGCTGTGAAAGTGGTCGCCGTGGGGCTCGGCCACGCGCAAACGTTCCAGCCGGGTGCCGACCTCCCAGGTGGGTGAGAAGCGCCAGACCACCGCGAGGTGGTCCGCCACGTGGCGATCGGCTGCGGTCGCAAAGTGGTTGGGCTTGTGCACCACCGCACGTTCATAGCCCACACGCAACTGGCGCTGGCTGTTGTTGCCGTCGGGTGCCCACTTCCAGGTGACATCCCACACCTGCATGCGTTTGCCGCTGTAGAGCGCACCGTGACCGTGATCGTGTTCTTCATCGGACTCGTCGTCATGCCCGTCTTCGTGCCCATGCGCCGCCGCCTCCGCCTGCCGCCGGTTCTGCACAAAGGCAAAGCCGGCTTGCCAGCTGTGCGAAGCCCCCAAGTCATCGCCCAGCCGCGCCGACAGCACCGACACGCCGGGGTTCGACGCGCGTTCTGCGTGTTCGATCAGCCGTTTGCCGCGAAAGACCTCGGCGCCCAGGCGCAAGTACCTCGGCGTGGGCGCGGTCCAGTTCAGGCGCAGCCCATCGTCGTTCCAATGCCCGCCCAAAAAGGCGCGGTACATCAGCGGCCGTTCAACGAAATCGTCCGCGTGCGGATGCTGTTCGTTGAGGTAACCCAGTTGCGACGCAAATCGCCCGGCCCGTGCTTGCAGGCCCCAGGGCAAGTTGCGGGTCTGCAGCCAAGCCTCCTCAAGCTCTGCCTCGGTCTTGCCCTCGTGGGTGTGCACGGCGGCGGTGAGCTGGGCCGACAACGCTTGCCCGATCGGACCTGATGCGGACAAGTCGCTGTGGCCCAGTGCCAGGCCTTGGTCGCGCTGGGCCAGTCCCAGCGCAAGCGAGGTTGCGGTGATGTCCAGCACCGCTCCCCACTGCCATGTGTCGGTTTGGGCGTGTGCGGCGGGCACCGCCAGGGCCAGGACGGCGAGGCGGGTGAATGACTTGAGCATGCGTGTTTTCCTGTGGATCAAATTATGTGATGTTACAACATCACATAATGAAGCCAAAAGAAGGGCGATCACCCGCTCAGGATCAGACGTCCCAAATGCGCGGGCGTTGTGGTGCGATGCCCCACACGGCGGGGCGCAGGGCGGCCCAGACCTGCTGCAGCAAGTCCATCACCGGTTCCACCACCGGCCCCAGCACGCGCAGCACCAGCATGTTCGGATTGGGGCAGGTGGCGCCGGCGCGGGCGTCCAAGGGGTGGGCGGTGCAGACGGCACGCACTGTGTCCAGCAGCCGCTCTTTGCGTTCGCGGTCGAGGACCGTGCCTGAGGCGAACACCAGCGTGCCCAGGCAGCGTTGACCGTCCAGGCCCAAGGGGGCGTCGAGCAGGCGGGTGTCGTCGGCGCGGATGTGGGCGTGCTCCAGCCACAGGCCTGGCACCTGCAATCGTTGCGTGAAGCTGCCACGCTCGAACGGCTTGCCTGCGGTGGGCTGCCCCAGGGCCAGCACGTCCCACAGCAGGGCCTCGGCGGTGGGTGCCAGTTGCAGGCTCAGTTCGTTCAGTCCTTCGCAGCCGCTGTAGGCCAGGGTCTCCAGCGGCAACCATTCCAGCCGGGCGTTGTCTTGCACTTGCAGAGCCACACGTTGGGTCGCTTGCTCGCCGCCGCCGCTGTAGAAGCGGGTGGCACCCGGCGTGCCCAGCCAGGCGTGGGCGCCGGGGCCGACGTTGACGGTGATGTCCACCACATCGCCATTGGCCAGGCCACCAGGGGGGTGCACCAGCACGTTGTGGCAGATGCCCTTGCCCTCGGGGTACAGGCTTTGCAAGACCCGCAGCGGGCCTTCGTGGCGGTGGTGCAGCACGGTGGTGCCGTGCTTGAGGGTGTGGTCGAGTTCGAGTCGGGCGTGCCAGGGCATGGGGGGAGTTTAGGGTAGCGGCCTGCCCCTGGGCCAGGACAAAAAAAGCCCGCAACAAGTGCGGGCTTCAACTGGATGGGGGAAAAAATCAGCGCTGGTCGATGGGCTTGACGTCGCGCTTGACGGAACCGGTG
>DASUIK010000169.1:0-9734 GCA_036279795.1 Burkholderiaceae bacterium
CTGCTGGCCATCGGCTCCACCTTGTTCAGCATGCAGGTGTACGACCGGGTCATTCCGGCGCAGTCCGAGCACACCTTGTGGGTGCTGTTTGGCGGCCTGTTCATCGCGCTCACGGTGGCCTTTCTGATGCGTTTGGCGCGAACCCACATCACCGATCTGCTGGGCAAACGTGCCGACCTGCGCATTTCCGACCGTGTGTTCGGCCATGCGCTGCGCCTGCGCAACGACGCCCGGCCGCAGTCCACCGGCAGCTTCATTTCGCAGATCAAGGAGTTGGAGCAGGTGCGCGAGCTGATCACCTCCACCACCGTGACCGCTGCGGTGGACATGCCGTTTTTCCTGCTCTTTGCGCTGGTCATGTGGATGATGGGCGGCCCGCTCGTCTGGGTGCCTTTGGCGGCGATTCCGCTGCTGGTCATTCCGGGCCTGCTCGCGCAACGGCCGCTGGCACGCCTGGCCACCGAGGGCATGCGCGAGTCGTCGCTGCGCAGCGCCATGCTGGTGGAGGCCGTCCAGGGCCTGGACGACATCAAGCTGCTGCGCGCCGAACCGCGCTTTCAAGGGCAGTGGAACCACGCCAACGACGTGTCGGCCCAGATCGGCATGCGGCAGCGGCTGATCACCGGGATGCTGGTCAACTGGACGCAAGAAGTGCAGACCCTGGTGTACGCCGGTGTGGTGCTGGTGGGGGCCTACCAGGTGATGGCGGGGCAGTTGACCACCGGTGTTCTGATCGCCTGTTCCATCATGTCCTCGCGCATGATTTCGCCGCTGTCGCAACTGGCGTTGGTCATGACGCGCTGGCAGCAGGCCAAGGTGTCGCTCAACGGGCTGGACACGCTGATGAAGCGGCCGGTCGATCAGCCGCCGCGCAGCCAGCAGGTGAGCCGTTCGGTGCTGCACGGCGATTACGCCATCAGTGGTGCCGTGTTCCGTTACCAGAAAGAAGATCCGAACCCGGTCATCAACATCAAGCAGCTGAACATTCGCCAAGGCGAGAAAGTGGCGATTCTGGGCCGCAATGGGGCGGGCAAATCCACCCTGTTGCAGCTGCTGGCTGGCATGCAGACCCCGCAACAAGGGAACGTGATGCTGGACGGTTTCAAGCTGACCTTGCTGGACCCCTCGGACGTGCGGCGCGACGTGGGTTTGCTCAACCAGAATGCCAACCTGTTTTTTGGCACGGTGCGCGAAAACATCACCCTGGGTTTGCCCCACGCCAGCGAAGACGAGCTGCTGCGTGCGCTCAAGCTCAGCGGCGCCAATGCGCTGGTGCAAAGCCTGCAGCGTGGCCTGGACCACCCCATCATGGAGGGCGGCAAAGGCCTGTCGGGTGGGCAGCGCCAGACCCTGCTGCTGGCGCGCGCACTGATACGCGAACCCAAGGTGCTGTTGCTCGATGAGCCCACCGCCTGGTTGGACGACACCGCGGAGCAGCAGCTGATCCAGCAGCTCACGCCCTGGCTGCGCCACCGTACCCTGGTGGTGGCCACACATCGACCGGCGGTGCTGCAGTGGGTGGACCGCATCATCGTGATGGAAGGCGGCAAAGTGGTGGCCGATGGCCCGCGTGACCAGATGTTGGCCGCCAAATCGGCACCGACGCAGAAACCGAAACCGGTTCCCGCCACCGCAATGCCTGCCATGGGTGCGACCAGCGGGCAGCTCGCGGTGGGCGGGTTTCGTCCTGAGCGCAAGAAGCCAATGACGGTCAAAGTCAGCACCGTCATGGCAGCCCCCGAAGGAGGTGTCCAATGAAACCCACGTCCACATTGAAGCTGCCCCATCAGGGGCGGCGCAAGCGGCTCGCCGGTTTGGTTACGCCAGGTGAAAGTGTGTTTCCGCGCACGTCGGTGGTGGTGTGGCTGACCTTTCTGGGCATGTTGTTGCTGGGCACTTGGGCCTATTTTGGCCGTTTGGATGAGGTGACCGTGGGCAGCGGCAAGGTGGTGCCGTCCAGCAAAGAGCAGATCGTGCAGTCGCTCGAAGGCGGCATCCTTTCCGAATTGTTGGTCCGCGAGGGCGATGAGGTGGTGGCGGGCCAGGTGCTTGCCAAGTTGGACAAGACGCGGATCGAAAGCACGGTGGGCGAAAGCGCGTCGCGCTTGGACGCGGCACGTGCAACGGCAGCGCGCTTGCAAGCAGAGGTCAGCGGCACCCCCTTGGTTTTCCCCACTTCCGTGGCCAACAACCCAGCCTTGGTCCGCGCGGAAATGGCTTTGTACCAATCGCGCCAGAACGGTCTGCGCGAAGCGGTGCAAGGGTTGGAAGAAACCTTGGGTCTGATCCAGCGCGAACTCAAGATCACCGAGTCGCTGGTGGCGCAGGGTGCGGCCAGCGACGTCGAGGTGCTGCGCTTGCGCCGCCAGGCCAGCGATTTGCGCGCCAAGATCGCCGACACCAAAAGCCAGTACCTGGTCAAGGCGCGGGAAGACCTGGCCCGCGCCAACGCGGAAGTCGAGACCCAAAGCTCCATCACCCGGGGGCGGGAAGATGCGCTCAGCCGCACCGTGGTGATGTCGCCGGTCAAAGGCATCGTCAAGAACATCGAGGTCAACACCGTGGGCGGGGTGATTCCCCCCAACGGCAAGCTGATGGAGATCGTGCCGGTGGACGACCAGCTGGTGGTGGAGGCCCGCATATCGCCCCGCGATGTCGCGTTCGTCTACCCCGGCCAGCGCGCGGTGGTCAAGGTCACGGCCTACGACTACGCCATCTACGGCGGCTTGGAAGGGCGCGTGGTCAACATCTCGCCCGACACCATCCAGGACGAGGTCAAGCGCGACCAGTACTACTACCGCGTGTTTGTGCGCACCACCAAGGACCATCTCCAGAATGCCCAGGGCCGGCGCTTCCCCATCGCGCCTGGTATGGTGGCCACGTCCGACATCCACACCGGCAGCAAGACGGTGTGGCAGTACCTGGTCAAGCCCTTGAACCGTGCCGGCGAGGCCTTGCGAGAACGCTGAGCTCGCTTGCGGGCATACACTGGAGGCCGGAGCGCGAGGCGCTTCGGCCTTCTTGTTTTTTCACCATGCAACTGCCCTCCCGCTATTGGTCTGAACTCGGCACAGGCGATTTCGCCCGTTTGGCCGCTGCGCCCGATGTGGGCGAGGTGGTTGCCGTGTTGCCCCTGGGTGCCACCGAGCAACATGGCCCACACCTGCCCACCGGGGTGGACACGGTGTTGGTGGATGGCGTGGTGCGTGCCGCGCTGCCCTTGTTGCCGCCCGAGCTGCCCGTGCTGGTGTTGCCCACCCAAGCCGTGGGCCTGAGCCCGGAGCACGCGCGGTTTCCCGGCACGCTCACCTTGTCGTCTCAGACGCTGATCGCCTTGTGGCGCGAGATCGGTGCGGGTGTGGCGCGAACCGGTATCCGCAAGCTGGTGCTGTTCAACGCACACGGCGGGCACGTGGGGGCCATGGACATCGTGGCGCGTGAACTGCGCGCCGAGCACAACCTCATCGTCTACAGCAGCAGTTGGTACAACCTGCCGCTGGGCGACGCAGTGAACGGTTTGTTTCCGTCCGATGAACACCGCTTTGGCGTGCATGCGGGCGACATGGAAACCTCGATGATGCTGGCTCTGGCGCCGCAGACGGTGGACATGGCGCGAGCCCAGTACTTCGTGTCGGCCTCACAAACCCGCGCGCCCAGTTACCCCATCCTCGGCAACGGTCGCAGCGCGAAGCTGGGCTGGCAGATGCAGGACTACCACCCGCAAGGGGCGGCTGGCAACGCACGCGCCGCCACCGCCGACAAAGGCCAGGCGCTGCTGGAGGCCGCAGCGCAGCAACTTGCGATGATGCTGCAAGAGGTGTCGCGCCTGCCGCTGTCCACCTTACGCGACGAACCCGATCAGGCGTAACTGATCCAGGCTGCGTGTTCCGGGCTGTCCAGGTGCGGCAGCGTGTTGTAGGTCAGCAGCGTGTGGCGTTTCGGATTGAAGGCAAACTCGGTCACGGCGCTGTTGCGTATGCGCATGTTGAGTTCGATGGTGGTTTCCGCCGGGGTGCCCAGGATGTGGCCCACCGCCGTGCTGATGGGGCCGCCGCTGGACACCAGCAGCACCTTGTGGCCCACATGCTCGCGTTTCACATGGTCCAGGGCGCTGGTGATGCCCGCCACAAAGTCCACGTAGCTGGGCATGCCTCGGGGTGTGACGGTGCCCGCCATCCATTGCGTCAGGCCGTCGCGCAGCAGGCGGAAGTGCTGGCGGTATTTTTCGGGCGTGTCGGGTTTGGCCAGCGGTGTGGGGTGCACGGTGTGGATCACCGCCTCGCTGTCGTATTCGTTGAGCCCGGGCCAGACCAGCGGTGTGGGCGTTCCCCCCAGGCCGTCGCTGATGCCTTGCCAGGTTTGTGCGTGGCGTTTGAGGCTGCCCATGAGCACGGCGTCGAACACCAGGCCCTTGGCGCGAAAGTACTCGCCCAGGCGCCGGCTCTGGCGTTGGCCGAGTTCGCTGAGCTGGTCGTAGTCGTCGGCGCCAAACGAGGCCTGGCCGTGGCGCACAAGGTAAAGCTGTCCCATGGCGGTGATTGTGGCGACGGCGCCCGGACGCATCCAGTGGCCGCTGTCGCTCAGGTGGCTGTTCAGGTGGCCGTGCTGGTCAGCACTCGGGCGAACACGTCGGCATCCACGTTGCCGCCACACAGCGTCACGCCCACCTGCTGGCCACGCAGTTGTGCTCGCTCTTGCCAGGCGGCGGCAAAGGCGGCCGCGCCAGCGCCCTCGGCCACGTTGTGGGTGTCCACAAACAGGGTGAGCATGGCCTGTGCCACCTCGGCGTCGCTGACCACCACCACGTGGTCCAGGTGCTGTTGCAGGATGGCCAGTGCGTCGGCATCGGCCACACGCACCGCCATGCCGTCGGCCAGTTGGGTGCTCACGGCGGCGGGCACCACGTGGCCGGCCGAGAGTGAATCGGCGTAGGTGGTGGCGCCGTTGCTCACCACGCCCACCACCCGCGCCCGGTGGCCCAGCGCCAGCTTGGCGGCGATGGCCGAACACACGCCCGAACCCAGGCCAATGGGCACATAAACGACGTCCAGCGTGGGCACGGCGCGTAGCAGTTCCCACCAGTAGGTGGCCACGCCGTTGAGCAGGTGGGCATGGAAGCTGGGCACCATGAGCGCACCCGTTTCCGATGCCAGTGCGATGGCGTGTTCGCGGCTGGCCTGGAAGTCGTCGCCGTGTTCGATCAGCGTGGCGCCCAGGCTGCGCATGGCGGCGTTCTTTTCAGCGGAGTTGCCGTGCGGCACAACGATGGTGCAGGGCACGCCGTGGGCGCGTGCGGCCCAGGCCACGCTCTGGCCGTGGTTGCCCCGCGTGGCGCTGATGACGGCGCGGGGCATCTGGCCCTGGCGCTTCAGCGCGTCGAAGTAGGTGAGGCCACCACGGATCTTGAAGGCGCCCACGGGGGTGTGGTTTTCGTGCTTGACCCAGCAGTCTGCCCCAAGGCGCTGGCTCAAGGTGGCCCAGCGGTACTGGGGCGTGGGCGCGAAGGCGCGGTACACCACCTCGGCGGCAGCTTCGATGTCTGGCAGGGTGGGCAACATGGGGTCAGGGGTGTGAATGCAAGGTGGCTTCGCCACGGGGGCTGTGTATTTCGGCACGCAGGCTGGCGGCACCGGCCTCCACCCTGGCGGTGTTCAGGCCGATGGTGGTCAACGCACGCTGGAGCAGTTCCGCTTGCGGGTGGCGCAGACACAGCGCGTTCAGCCGCAGGCCGCTGGGTGGCATGGTGCGTGCCGGGTGCTGCTCACCCCACTCGATGAGGGTGGGCAGGCAACCATCGAGCAGGCGTTGGCCGTCGTCGCGCACGCTCAGGCGCCATTGCAACAAGCCGGTGGGTGTGGGGCGCGACGCGGCGATGGCAGGGCCACGGTCCAGGCCCAGTGGGGACCAGGCCACCAGCGCGGCGCTCAGGTCGGTCACGCGCGCCACCCAATGGATGAGCTGCGGGCCGTTGGCCAACAGGTCGTGTTGCAGGGCCGTGTCATCCAGGTCAAACCAGCGCTTGAGCGGCGCCGCGCGCGTTGGCGTGGCGGCCGGATCGATGGCGATGATCTCCAGGTAGGCGGGCGGGTCCTGCTCCGGGCCATCCAGCCGCAGCAGCCGGTTGTGGGTGCCGAACAGCGGGTGCGCACCGCCCGGCCCAGGGGTGACGCCCAGCGTCTGTTCACACCAGGCCACCCCGTCGGACAGTGTGGCGGCTGCCACCACCAAGTGGTCGAGCGCGGCGCCAAGGGGGTTCACAGCGCCACCTGACCCTGGATGCAGGTCACGCTCGCACCGCCCACCCAGATGGTGCCCTGGGCGTCGCGTTCGATGTGCACACGGCCGGCGCGGTTCATCGCCGTGCCCTGTGCAGCCACATAACTCGAAGGGGCCAGGCCCGCGCCCATGAGCCACTGCGCGAGTGCGGCGTTCAGGCTGCCGGTCACGGGGTCTTCGGTCAGGCCGTTGTTGCCGGGGAAAAAGGCGCGCACTTCGAAATCGGTGTCACCACCCGGGGCTTGGGGCGCGGTCACGCCCACCTTGCCACGTGGCCCCACCACCCCCACATCCAGACCGGCCAGCATGGCACCATCGGGTTTGAGGGCCAGCACCTGTTCGGCCGAACGCAACATCACGCCGCGCCAGTTGGGGCCGTTGTCGCACCAGGCGTGGGCCACGATGTCCTCGCGTGCCACGCCCAGGCCACGTGCGATCAGCGCAACGTCGGCTTCAGGCAGCGGGCCGCTCTTGAGCAAGGGCGGCGCGGCAAAGGCCAGGCGTTGCCCGTCGCGGCGGATCTTCACCAGGCCCACGCCACATTCCTGCACGATGTGTTTGTCCTGGGGCTGTCCGCCCGCCAACAGCCAGGCGTGGCAGGTGCCCAGCGTGGGGTGGCCGGCAAAGGGCAGTTCGCGGCCGGGGCAGAAGATGCGCACCTTGTAGTCGGCGCCCGGCTGTGTGGGCGGCAGCACGAAGGTGCATTCGGACAGGTTGGTCCAGTTGGTGAAGGCCTGCATGGTTTCGGTGCTCAGGCCGCTGCCGTCCAGCACCACGGCCAGCGGGTTGCCCAGGTAGGGGGTGGCGGTGAAGACGTCAACTTGTTGGAACGGGCGTGTTGTCATGACAACTCCAAATGCAAGACCGTGGCGGCCGGGCGCTCGCGCATGCGCGCGTACCAGGCCTCGATGTGGGGGCACGGCGGGCGGGGTTGTGGCAGGCCCCACCAGCGGTGGATTTCGCAGGCGATGGCGATGTCGGCCATGCCGAAGTGCTCGCCGGCCATGTGGGTGTGTTGGGCGAGGTGGGTGTCGAGCTGGGCCAGCAACGGTTCGGTGGCCGCCACCGATGCCGCGATGGCGGCCATGTCGCGACGTTCCACTGGGGTGCGTATCCATTGCACGAAGGCGGGCCCGCCAGCGCGGTTCAGCGTGGTCTGCTGCCAGTCCATCCAGCGCTCGGCATCGAAGCGCTGGCGAAGATCGCTGGGGTACAGCCGGTCAGGTGCGTAACGCGCCAGCACGTAGCGCACGATGGCGTTGGACTCCCACAGCGTGAAGTCGCCGTCTTGCAGTGTGGGCACCAAGGCGTTGGGGTTGAGTGCCTGGTAGGCCGGCGTGTCCACCACGCCAAAGGCCATGCCGGCATCCACTCGCTCGAAAGGGATGCCGGCTTCTTGCAAGGCCCAGACGGCCTTGCGCACGTTGATCGAGCTCAGCCGGCCCCAAAGCTTCATCAGGCGGCCTGGCGAAGGTGTTGGTCCTGGAATTGCCGGATGGCCTTGGCCAATGCGGCCACACCGGTGCGGATCTGTTCTTCGCTGGCGGTGACGAAGGACAGGCGGATGCTGCGGGCATCGGCGTGATCGGCGTAGAAGGCGGCGCCGGGCACAAAGGCCACGTTGTGTTCCACCGCCAGCGGCAGCAGCTTGACCGCGTCCACGCCGGCGGGCAGGCGACCCCAGAGGAACATGCCGCCATCGGGCGCGTTCCATTCCAGCAGGCCCGTGCAGTGTTCGCTCAAAGCGGCCAACATGGCCTGGCACTGGCGCTTGTAGAGCGCGCGGATGGTGGGCACGTGGCGGTCGATGAAACCGTCTTTCAGCACCTCGGCTACGATGCGCTGGTTGAAGCTGGGCGTGTGCAGGTCGGCCGCCTGTTTGGCCTGCAGCAGTTTGGGCATGACCGCTTTGGGCGCCACGATGAAGCCCAGGCGCAGGCCGGGCGCCAGGATCTTGGAGAAGGAGCCCAGGTACACGCTGTTATCGGGTTCGTACGACGACAGGGCGGGCGGCGGCGGGGTGTCGAACCACAGGTCGCCATAGGGGTTGTCTTCCACCAGCGGCACGCCGGCAGCCGCAGCCGCCTTGGCCAGTGCCACGCGCCGCTCGGCACTCATGGTGCGGCCGGTCGGGTTCTGGAAGTTGGGCAGCACGTACATGAATCGCGCACCCGGCGCCTTGGCGCTGAAGTCGGCCACGTCCACACCTTCGGCGTCGCTGTTCACGCTCACAAATTCAGGTTCCATGGGCGTGAAGGCCTGCAAGGCGCCCAGGTAGGTGGGCGTTTCCACCAGCACGCGGCTGCCAGTGTCGATCAACACCTTGGCGATCAGGTCCAGGCCCTGTTGCGAGCCGGTGGTGATCAGCACCTGATCGGGGTGGATGGCCATGCCCAGCTTTTTCAGGTCGTTCGCCACCCAGTCGCGCAGTGGGCCGTAACCTTCGCTGGACGAGTACTGCAGCGCGGCGCGGCCGTCTTGTGCAAACACGCGCGCGGTGGCCTCGGCCATGGCTTCGATGGGGAAGGTGCTGGGCGAGGGCAGGCCGCCCGCAAAACTGATGATGCCCGGCTTCTCGGTCACCTTGAGGATCTCGCGGATCACGGAAGGGTTCATCTTGTGGGCGCGTTGCGCCAGGGTCCAGCTCATGTGAGGCTCCTCGTTGTGTGTTCAGGGGTGGAAATCAGGTGCGGTGTGTTGACTGGCATGCGTTTGCCGATGAACACGGTGGCCACGACGGCCAGCCCGAAGGCGACCGTGGTGACGTCCAGCGATTCTCCCAGCAGTGGTACGGCGAACAGCATGGACAAAAAAGGTTGGGCCAGTTGCACCTGGCTCACGCGCACCGTGCCGCCCAAGGCCAGGCCACGGTACCACGCAAAAAAGCCCAGCCACATGGAGAAAACCGCCACGTAGCCAAAGGACCCCCAGGCGCTGGCCGGCAGCGCTTGGGTGGGCCAGGACCACAGGGCCAACGGCAATGTCACGGGCAAGGCCAACAACAAGGCCCAGCAGATCACCTGTTCGGCAGGCATGTGTTGCGACAGCCGGGCGCCGTAGCCGTAGCCCACCGCCGCACAGGCCATGGCGCCCAAGAGCAGCAGGTCCGCCGGGTGCAGGTGCAGGCCCGCCTGGCCGGAGTGCAGCAGGGCAAAGGCCACCACGAGCGCGCTGCCGGCCACGGCGCAAGCCCAGAATCCCACAGAAGGGCGCTGGCGGTGCAGCAGCGCGCCCACGGTGGCCGTGGCCAGGGGCAACACCCCCACGATCACGCTGGCGTGCACCGCTTGCACCTGGCGCATGGCGATGGAGGTGAGCAGCGGAAAGCCCAGCACCACGCCAAAGGCGGTCATGGCCAGGGCCGGCCAGTGCTGCCGCTGGGGCCACGGCGCGCGCGCCCACAACAGCCAGGCGGCAGACAGCGCCGCCGCCGCCACGGCCCTTCCCATGGCCACGAA
>DASUIK010000170.1:0-11703 GCA_036279795.1 Burkholderiaceae bacterium
CTAAACTACTCCACGGTCACGCTCTTTGCCAAATTGCGGGGCTTGTCCACGTCGGTCCCGCGCGCCAGCGCGGTGTGATACGCCAGCAGTTGCAGCGGCACCACGTGCAGCAGGGGGCTGAGGCTGCCGTAGTGCTCAGGCATGCGTATGACATGAAGGCCTTCACTGCTGTGGATCTGGGTGTCGGCGTCGGCCAGCACATACAGCACACCACCGCGCGCGCGCACTTCCTGCATGTTGCTCTTGAGTTTTTCCAGCAGAGTGTCGTTGGGCGCCACGGTCACCACGGGCATCTCGGAGGTAACCAGCGCCAGCGGGCCGTGTTTGAGTTCGCCAGCCGGGTAGGCCTCCGCGTGGATGTAGCTGATTTCCTTGAGCTTCAAGGCACCTTCCAGCGCGATGGGGTAGTGCAGCCCACGGCCTAAGAAAAGCGCGTTTTCCTTGCGGGCAAACTGTTCGGCCCAGTCCACCAATTGGGGCTCCAGCGCCAGCACGGCTTGCAGGGCCACGGGCAGGTGGCGCATGGCGCGCAGGTGTTCGGCTTCTTGCACCTCGGTGAGCCGGCCTTTGGCTTGCGCCAGCGCCAGCGTGAGCAAAAACAGGCCGGCCAGTTGGGTGGTGAAGGCTTTGGTGCTGGCCACGCCAATTTCCACCCCGGCGCGGGTGATGTAGGCGAGCTTGCATTCGCGCACCATGGTGCTGGTGGCCACGTTGCAGATGGTCAGCGTTTGTGTGAGGCCGAGGCTTTGGGCGTGGCGGAGCGCGGCCAGGGTGTCGGCGGTTTCGCCGCTTTGGCTGATGGTGACGACCAAGGTGCGCGGCTCGGGCACGCTGTGGCGGTAGCGGTATTCGCTGGCCACCTCCACCTGGGTGGGGATGCGGGCAATGTCTTCGAGCCAGTATTTGGCGGTACAGCCGCTGTAGTAGCTGGTGCCACAGGCCAAAATCAGCACGCGGTCGATGTCTTTGAACACGCGCCAGGCGGCTTCGCCCGGTTCGCCGTCGGGGCCCACGCCGTCGAACAGCTCGGGCGCGATGCCTTGCACGCCTTCGAGCGTGTCGGCAATGGCGCGCGGCTGCTCGAAGATTTCCTTCTGCATGTAGTGGCGGTACGGCCCCAGCTCGGCCGCGCCGCTGTGGGCGCGCACGGTTTTCACGGGGCGTTGCTCGGCGGTGTAGGGGCGGCCCGCGGTGTTGGTGATCCAGAAGCGGCCCAGTTGCAGGTCGGCCACGTCGCCTTCCTCCAGGTAGACGATCTGGTCGGTCACGCCCACCAGGGCCATGGCGTCGCTGGCCAGGTAATGCGCCCCTTCGGCCCCCACGCCCAGCACCAGCGGTGAGCCGGCGCGCGCACCCAACACACGCTGCGGCTCGTCTTTGTGGAACACGGCAATGGCGTAGGCGCCGTGCAGACGCGCCACGGCGGCCTGTACCGCGTGGGCCAGGTCGCCGTCGTACAGCGCGTCCACCAGATGGGCAATCACCTCGGTGTCGGTCTGGCTGGCAAACACATAGCCTTTGGCTTGCAGTTCGGCGCGCAAGGCCTCGTGGTTTTCAATGATGCCGTTGTGCACCAGGGCCACGCGGGCGGGCCGTTGGTCGGCCTCGCCGGGGCCGTGGCTGAAGTGGGGGTGGGCGTTGTGCACCACCGGCGCGCCGTGGGTGGCCCAGCGGGTGTGGGCAATGCCGGTGCCGGCGCTCAGGCCCTCCTGCGTCACCTGCGTCTGCAGCTCGGCCACACGCGCCGTGCTGCGCGCGCGCAGCAAACCCGTGCCGGTGTGCACCGCCACGCCACAGGAGTCGTACCCCCGGTATTCGAGCCGCTGCAGGCCCTGCACCAGAACCGGAACGCTGTTGTGCGCGGAAACCGCGCCGACGATGCCACACATGAGCAGGCCCTTTCGTGTCTTGAGGTGGCGGATGGTAGACAGGGTTTGTTGAAATTAATCATCTTGTTTTTTGCTTTTATGAATAATTATTTCAGTATGATGCTGCCATGAATTTTTATTCCATTGTTTGACAATTTATGGAACATTTGGAACTCGACGACATCGACATGCGCTTGCTGGACTTGTTGCAACGCGACGCCTCGCGCTGCAACAACGCCCTGGCCGAGATGGCCAACGTTTCGCCGCCCACCAGCCTGCGGCGCATCAAGCGCTTGCGCGAGCTGGGGGTGATCGAGCGCGACATCGCCCTGCTCAACCCCGACCGCCTGGCCCCGGTGCTGGGCCACGGTCTGACCGCGCTGGTGGAAATCAGCCTGGACCAACAAAGTGCCGAAGCGCTGGACCGCTTCGAAGCCCGCGTGGTGGCCGACGACGCCGTGCAGCAGTGCTACCGCGTGAGCCCCGGCCCCGACTTCATGCTGGTGCTGCACTGCGCTGACATGCCGGCCTACCTGGCGCTCACGCAGCGCCTGTTCACGGCCGATGCGAATGTGCGCAACGTCAAGGCCTTTTTCAGCGTCAAGCGCGCCAAGTTCGCCCCCAGCCTGCCCCTGCACCGCCCACCCCAATGAACGCCACCCCCGCATTGTTTCCGCGCCACATCGCCATCTTCGTGATCATGGGCGTGGCCTGCGCGTTTGCCGCCAACCACGTGGCGGCCCGTTTTGCCTTCGACCACGGGGCCGGTTTGTTGCTCGCCATCCTGTGCCGCTCGGGCGCCACACTGCTGGTGCTGGCCGGCCTGGTGTGGTGGCAACGCGAAACCCTGCGCCTGCCCCCCGGCACGGCCGGCTGGCAACTGCTGCTGGGGCTGCTGATCGCGGTGCAAAGCCTGTGCCTGTACTCGGCGGTGGCGCGCATCCCGGTGGCGCTGGCGCTGCTGATTTCCAACACCTTCCCCATCCTGCTGGCCCTCATCACGTGGGTGCTGGGCGGGCCACCGCCCAGCAAACGCACCGCCGCCATCATGGCCGTGTGCCTGGTGGGCCTGGTGCTGGTGCTCGACCTGCCCACCCGCCTGGCCGGTGTGGACGGCAGCGACCCGCGCTGGTGGGCGGGTGTGGCCTTTGCCATGGTGGCGGCCACGGTGTTTGCGTTGGGCCTGTGGATCACCGACCACAAGCTCAAAAGCCTGCGTGGCCCGGTGCGCAGCTTCATGACCATGGCCATTGTGGTCAGCAGCATGGGCCTGGCGGGTGCCGCCGGCCTGGTGCCTGGTGGCATGAGCTGGCCAGAAGGCACCCCGGGCTGGGTGGGCCTCGCCAGCCTGATGCTGCTCTATGGGGTGGCGTTCAGCGTCTTGTTTGTGACGCTGCCGCGCCTGAACATGGCCGAGAACGCGCCGGTGATGAACATCGAGCCCGTGGCGTCCTTGCTGCTGGGCTGGGGGCTGCTGGGCCAGACGCTGGCACCCATCCAGTTGGTGGGCGGCGCGGTGGTGCTGTCGGCCATCGTCTGGTTGGCGAAGGGCAGGTAACCCCCCGCGACACCTGCGGGCCGGCGGAGCCGGACCCGCGGTGTCCCCGGTTGGGCCACCTCATTCAAACACACCTCCCGGCCCGGGCTCAGCCGGCTTTCTTCTGGGGGCGGCTCCAGTTCGGGATGCTCACCTGCTTGCCCCGCGCCACGCTCAAGGCGCCGGGCGGCGTGTCTTTGGTGATGGTGGAGCCACCGCCCACGGTGCCGCCCGCACCCAGCGTGACCGGCGCCACCAGCACGCAGTTGCTGCCCACGTGCACGTCGGCCTCGATCACCGTGCGGTGTTTGTTGGCGCCGTCGTAGTTGGCGGTGATGCTGCCGGCACCGTAGTTCACCCGCTCGCCCACGGTGGCGTCGCCCAGGTAGGCCAGGTGGTTGGCCTTGGCACCGGCGGCCAGGGTGCTGTTCTTCACTTCCACAAAGTTGCCAATGTGCACCTCGGCACCCAAACGCGCACCGGGGCGCAGCCGGGCAAACGGCCCCACCAGCGCGCCAGGGCCCACGGTGACACCGACCTTCTCGCCGTCGATGTGTGTGAAGGGGTGGATGACCGCGCCGTCTTCGATCACCGCGTTGGCGATGACGCAGTTCGCACCAATGCGCACCCGGTCGCCCAGCAGCACGCGGCCCTCGAAGACGCAATTCACGTCGATCTCCACATCGTTGCCACACACCAGCTCGCCGCGCACATCGAAGCGCGAGGGGTCCATCAGGCGCACACCGTTGGTCAGCTGTGTCTCGGCCAGGCGGCGCTGGAAAGCACGCTCCAGCTCGGCCAACTGGGCCGGGCTGTTGACGCCGGCGACCTGCACCGCGTCGTTGATGCGGTGGGCCTTCACGCTCAGCCCATCGGCCACCGCGAACTTCACCACATCGGTGAGGTAGTACTCGCCCTGGGCGTTCTGGTTGTCCAGCCGGGCGAGCCAGCCGCGCAGCAAGCGCGTGGGCACGGCCATGATGCCGCTGTAGATTTCGCCAATGGCGCGCTGGGCTTCGCTGGCGTCCTTGTGCTCGACGATGGCGGTCACGGCGCCGGAGGCGTTGCGCACGATGCGGCCGTAGCCCGTGGGGTCGGGCAAGTCGAGGGTGAGCAGCGCCAGGTGCTCACCGCCACATTCGCCCAGCAGCGCGAGCAGCGTCTCAGGCTGGGTCAGGGGCACATCGCCGGAAAGCACCAAGGTCACACCATCGTCGGCCAGCAGCGGCAGGGCCTGCTGCACCGCGTGGCCGGTGCCCAGCTGCGGCTCCTGGCGAGCGAAGCGCAGGGACAGTTCGGGCACGGCATGGGCCAGCGCGGGCTCCACCTGCTCGGCACCGTGACCGGTGATGACCACCGCCTGGCGCGCCGATATCCGCGCGGCGCAGTCGAGCACATGCACGGCCAGCGCACGACCGCCCAAACGGTGCAACACTTTGGGCAAGGCACTTTTCATGCGCGTGCCCTTGCCTGCTGCCATCACCACCACATCCACGCTCAGACCCATGATTTCTCCATTGGACAGACACCGGCACCACACACCGGCGCTCAGGCTGAGGATTATCGGCCTGGCTTGCCTGCTGGTCGTGGTGGTGCTGCAGGCCTGCAGCACACTCACCCTCGGCTACAACCGCGCAGCCACACTGAGCTACTGGTGGCTGGACAGCCAGCTGGACCTGACCGAAGCCCAAAGCCAACAACTGCGAGCCGATCTGGACGAGCTGCACCGCTGGCACCGCCGCGAGGCACTGCCCCGGTACGCCACCCTTTTGCAGAACTGGGAGCAACTCGCGCCGCACAACATCACCGCCACGCAAGCCTGTGAACAGTTCGAGCTTGCGCGCTCACTGCTGTTGCAAATCGCCGATCGCGGCGCGCGCCCCTTGGCGCAACTCGCCCAGACGGTGACGCCGGCACAGCGGGAACACCTGCAACGCCAAAACGCCAAAGACAACAAAGGATTTCGCGACGACTTTGTGGACCCGCCCCAATCCGGGCTGGCGCGGCGGGTCAAGCGGCTGACCGAGCGCCTCGAAACGTTTTACGGCCCGCTGGACCTGACCCAACGGCGCCTGGTGCAAGAGCACCTCGGGCGAGGCAGTTTCGATGGCCAATTGGCCATGGCCGAACGGGAGCGACGGCAAGCCGACGTGCTGCGCACCATCACGGCCATCCAGACGTCGCCCGCCCAAGGCCCGGCACTGGTGCAGGCAGCCGTGTGGCGGGCCGTGGAATCACCGTCCGCCCGCTACCTCGCGGCGTCACGCCAATGGCAACGGGAAGGTTGTGAACTGATCGCCGCCATGCACAACAGCAGCTCGCCCGCGCAACGCCAGCAACTCATCGAAACCTTGCGCAGCTACACCGGCGATTTCACGTTGTTGGCGCGGCAAGACTGACGCGCAGCCGCACATCGACCGATCAGCGGGCAAGCGAGGCGAGCAGGGTCCGTGCGCAGGCCTCATGGCTGGACCTAGAATGAATCCATAACAATCGATTCATCAGGGAGTCGGCCATGCAAACACCTCGCCGGCGGCGCGTTGCGCTCGCCTCTGCGATAGGCGCCGTCGTGTGGGCCATATTGCCCGCCTGCCAAGCGTCTGACACTTTCACAAAATTGGCGGCACTGTGCCCGCCGTCCGGCAGCCTGTACGCGCTGCGGCTGATCAACGACAACACCCCCCAACAAGCCACGTGTGACGCCAGCGGCCTGACGGCTCTGCCTCAGCGCGAGCTGGTCACCTCGTTGCCGGCCAGCCTGGGACAGGCGGGCGCGCACCACTGGCAAGGCGTGTCGCTGCGCTGGCTGGCCGAGCGCATGGGCGGCACACCGGGCAGCACCCTGCGGCTGGTCGCCCTCAACGACTACGCCATCAACGTGCCCTGGAGCGACCTCGTCCGCTACGACCCCATCGTCGCCTACCAGCGCAACGGCGTGACACTGAGCGTGCGCGAAAGGGGGCCCATGATGCTGATCTACCCCTTTGACAGCCACCCGGAGCTGCACACCCAACAGTACCTGAACCGATCGATCTGGCAGCTCCATGCCATCACGGTCAAGTGAACGCCCGATGATGGAGACACACACGACCGACACGCACCCGCTGCGCCGCCAATCGGCCCGCTGGCTGCTGCTGTTGGTGGTGCTGATGGCGGTGGCCACGGCCACCGCCCTGTGGCTGACCCTGCAGCAAGCCCGTCAACTGGGGCAACCCAACCAACACGCCGATCTCTGGTACGTGTCGAACGTCAGCAGCGAATTGGCGCGGGTTCGCCAGCTCTCCCACCAGCTGCTCTCCAAGGAGACCCCGCCCCAGGAGCTGCACATGCACCTGGAGGTGCTTTACAGCGCACTAGACAACACGTCCGCCTTGCCCAAATTGAGCGACCGGCTGTATGGCCGCCTGCCCAACACGGCCGCCACCATGCACGAACTGGCCCACCACGTGGATGCCTGGCTGCACACCATGGACAACAACCCGGACCTGAACGGCGAGCGCGTCGCCACCGATGTGCTCCGGTGGGCCGACCGCTTGCAGCAGCAGGCACGCACGGCCGTCGCCGACGTGCACGTGGCCGCCAGCGAGGACAACGATGCGACACGGCAAAGCCTGCAGCAACGCTTTGTGCTGCTGAGCCTCCTGTTGACGGGCCTTTTGTTGGGCACCGCGGCGCTGATCTGGCACCTGGCCAGGGAGACAAAGCGCGTCCAGCGGCTTTCGCTCGTGTTGGCGCAGACCAACCAATTGCTGGAATCGCGCGTCACCGAACGCACCCGGCAAATCGAAGACGGCAGGCAACTGCTGAGCTTCATCCTCAACGCCAGCCCCAGCGACGTGTTGTTGATCGCTGCCGCCGACAGCAAGGTCTTGTTCATCAACCAGCGCCTGATACAGCGCCTGAACCTGTCGCGAGCCCCCGAACACCTCCCAGTGACCGATCTGCTGCACGACGCCACCCAGTGCGAGACACTGCAAGATGGGCTGGACCGCTACGGCGAGGTGGACGGCATGGAAGCACAACTCGGACACAGCCCCCCGACCTGGTGCTCGCTGTCGGCCAGGCTGATCGAAGTGGATGGCCGGCTGGGTCATCTGTTCTGGAGTTTCGACATCTCACCCCACAAACAGCTGGAAGCCCAGCTGCGCGAGCTCGCCACGACCGATCCATTGTGCGGACTGAACAACCGCCGTGCGTTCTTGGAGAAAAGCGCCGCGCTCCTGGAACACTGCCGGCGCCACCGGCAGGACTGCGCGGTGCTGATGCTGGACATCGACCACTTCAAGTCCATCAACGACCGCCACGGTCATGCCGTCGGCGACCAAGCCATCATCGCCTGCGCCAACGCCATGCGAAACACGCTGCGCGATGCCGATGTGCTGGGCCGCATGGGCGGCGAAGAGTTTGCGGCGCTGCTGCCCCTGGCCAACGAGCGTGCCACGCTGGACACCGCCGAGCGACTGCGCATGGCGATCGAGGCCATTTCCATGGACTTGGCACAAGGCGAAACCCTGCGCTTCACGGTGTCCATCGGTGCCACCCAAATGGCTGGGCGCCTCACATCCGTGGAAGGCCTGCTCATCGAAGCCGACGAGTCCCTCTACCGAGCGAAGGCCGAGGGTCGCAACCGCGTGGCGACGTACCTGCCCCCTCCCTTTCAAACCTACCCACCGATCGCATTGCCATGAATTTCCTCATCGTCGACGACAGCCGCATGTCACGCCTGATCCTGCAAGGGTTGGTCCAGCAACACCACCCAGACTGGGCCGTGCTGCACGCCAGCAGCGGCGAAGAAGCGCTGGACATCGCGACACAACACCACGTTGACCTGGTGTCCATGGACTTCAACATGCACGGGCTCAACGGGCTGGATGCGGCCATTGAACTGAGGCGGCGTCACCCCGGCCTGCCCGTGGCGCTGATGACCGCCAACGTGCAATCAACGATCCAAGAACGCGCCAAGGAAGCGGGCCTGCTGTTCCTGGCAAAGCCCATCACGGCGGCGTCCTTGGCGCAAATGGCGGCGCTGGTGGGAGCCTGACATGATGCAACTGGACACGGACCAGACCGACGCCCTCACGGAGGTTTTCAACATCGGCATGGGCCAAGCCGCCGCCGCACTGAGTGCGCTCATCCACGGCGAAGTGTTGTTGTCGGTCCCACAAGCACGGGTGTTGACGGTCAGTGAAGCCGCCCACCAGCTCAACGCCACCGACAGCCCGCTGTACGGCGTGAGACAGCCTTTTCGCGGCACGCTCAATGGCGACGCCCTGCTCATCTTCCCCGGTCACAAAAGCCTGGAGCTGGTGCGCATCGTGGCGGGGAACGCGGTGCCCGCCGACGAGCTGGGCGCCATCGAACAAGACGCGATGACCGAGATCGGCAACGTCATGCTCAACGCCTGCATTGCCTCCTTGTCAGGCCTGTTGGGCAACAGCTTCGAGCTCGACCGCACCACGGTGGACATCGGCAACAGCCGCACCATCCTGGGCACCCGGGTGCAAAACCACCTGGTGGTGTTCCTGCACATCCGTTTTGAAATCAAGCACAGCCAGATCGAAGGTTTTGTGGTGTTTGTGTTGCACACCACGTCGTTGGCCGCCTTGCGCGAAGCGGTGGATCGCTTGCTCGGCAGGCCCACGGCCCTCCCTTGAACAGCCCTGAGCGGGGTCAGCCCGCGATCGCCTGCTGCTCGCGCACCAACCAGTCGCCCATGGCGTCGGCCGTCATGGGGCGGCCAAAACAGTGGCCTTGCAGACGCGTCACACCCAGGCATTCCAGCTGGTCGGCCGCATCGGCGGTTTCCACCCCTTCGGCAATCGTCTGCAAGCCCATTACTTCCGCCAGCTTGACGATGGTGGCGATCATGGAAACCCCCACTTCGGTGTTCAGTCGCCGCACGAAGGAAATGTCGATCTTGAGCTCGTTGATCGGCATGTCGTGCAACTGCGACAACGAGGCATACCCGGTGCCGAAATCGTCCAAGGCCAACTGGAACCCCGCCTCGCGCAAGGCTTGCAGGCGCAGTGGCGCGTCGGCCACGTCCTGCAGCGCCACGCTTTCGGTGATTTCCAGCACAAACGCGCTGGCGGGCACCCCGTGCTGCCGCAAGGTGGTCAGCAACTGCTCCACAAAATCATGGCGGTGCAATTGGCGGCTGGACACATTGACGGCCGCCTGGATGGACAAGCCCTGGGCGCGCCAGGCGACCTGTTGGCGAGTGGCCTGCAGCCAGATCGACTGGCCAATGGCAGCAATCAGCCCAGACGCTTCTGCCATGGGAATGAACGTGGCGGGACTGACCCAGCCGAACTCGTCGTCGTGCCAGCGCGCCAACACTTCCACCATGTCGCATTCGCGCGAACCGCTGCGCACAATGGGTTGGTACCAGGCCTTTATCTCGCCGCGCTCCACCGCCCGCATCAGCCGCTGGCGCATGCGCGCGGTTTGCCGGTGTGCATCCTGGCCCCGCAACTCCTCAGCCCACACCACCTGGTTGCGGCCTTGTGCCTTGGCAGCGGTTTTGGCACGGTCGGCCGCCATCAGCAACACCTCGGCGCTCTCGCCATCGTCCGGAAACAAAGCCACCCCCAGGCTGGTGGTAAGCACAACGTGCTCGCCCAAAACGCTGTAGTTGCTCTGCAGCCGGTGCTGCAGCGCTTCCACGCGTGCGGCCAAGTCACCGGTGGAACGGATGTTGGGCCAGACCAGCGAGAACTCGTCGCCGCCCCAACGCGCGACGGTTTCGTCGCCCGCGACCTCGTTGAGCAGGCGCTGCCCCAAGGCCATCAACAGCCTGTCACCGGTCTTGTGCCCCAAGGCATCGTTGATGCTCTTGAAGTTGTCGATGTCCAAGGACAGCACCGCCATGCGGCGCTGTCCCAGTTGGCTGGCCTTGAGATCACGCCGCAAACGATCTTCCAGCAACGAGCGGTTGGGCAAACCGGTGAGCGGATCGCGCAAGGAGAGTTGGGCCACCATGACCTCGAAATCCTGGCGTTGGGTGACGTCCTGCAGCACACCGATGTAACCCTGCACCCGCCCGGCGTCGCTCAAGCGCGGCAGCATGCGAAACTCGATCCAGCGGTGCCGCTGCGCCTCCCCGCGGAACAGAAAGCGCAGTGTTTGTGATTGGCTGGCCAAGGCGTCGTCCACCTGCTCAAAGCTGCGCACGATGTCACGCAAGCGCGCCAGGTCTTCGTCGCGAACGAGCAAACAGCGGATGTTCTTGCCGGCCAAATTGGCCACGCCCGGCAGCACGCGAGGCCAGCCATCCGACGCCTGGGTGACGGTCAGTTGTCCGTCGAGCTCTACCACCACTTCTTCCAGCAGCGACACGGTGCGCAACTGGTTGCGTTGCTCGGCCAGTTGTTCACGCAGGTGGCGATTGGCCTGGTGCAAGGGCTCCACCAGCGCTTGCACTTGCGCATGGGCCGAGCGCGTCAGCTCGCCGATCACACCACGCAGCCGCATCAGCACCTGTCGGTGCACCACCAGCAACAGCATCAGCGCCGACAACAGCGAGGTCGCTAAATGCCCCAGGAACAACCGGACGATGTCCTGCGCCTGCGCTGCCAGCGCCACGTGCACGCCGCTCCACATCGCAGACACCGCGGCGCTGCACAGCAAGGCAAAAAGGGTCAACCCGGCCGCCAAACGCGGCACAGCCGGCGGCAGCACCTGCCCTTGTTCTTGTTCCATCACACACCCCCTGTCGGATCTATTTTTTTTGCAATCCGTTGGCGGCAATTCTAGGAACGGTCAGAAAGAAAGCCCAGCGAATTCACATTCAATGGGCGCGAAGGTGACAAAAGAAAAGCTGCTGTTTCACATTCACCGCAAGCGGTACCAGCGCACCCCTTGGGCATCGGGCTCCACCACCACTTCGCCGTCTGCCAGCAAGCAATTGAGGTGGGCCAGGCTTTCGCCAGTGGCCATGCCCAGCAAGTCACCGGTGCTGCCGATGGGGCGTGCAAACAGCGCGCCGAACACGTCGATGGCGCGTTTGGGCGACTCGGCCAGGCTGCGGCGCAACCGCTCCAGGCCCCGGTCGTGGCCATGGGCGAGGCGGTCCAGCCGCGCGTGCAAGCCGCGGAAGGGCTCACCGTGTGCGGGCAACACCAGCAAGTCGTCGCTGAGCGTGGCGCGCAGGCGGGCGATGCTTTCAATCCATTCGCCCAGCGGGTTGGCATCGGGTTCAGTAGGGAACACGCTCACGTTGGACGAAATGCGTGGCAGCACCTGGTCGCCAGAAATCATGAGACCCAGGTCATTGCACACAAAACAGGCGTGCTCGGG
>DASUIK010000171.1:0-10440 GCA_036279795.1 Burkholderiaceae bacterium
GTGCCCGAGGCACAGACGCGTTACGAGTTCTTCGGCCCGGCGGCCGCCCTGCGCTGAGTGCGCGCCGACCAACACCCGCTCGTGGTGTGGTTGCGGGCGTTCTGGCCCGCGCCACTGGCGGCGGCGCGGCGCGAGCTTTGGCTGGGTGGCCTGGGCGTGGGCCTCGGCCTGCTGTGCACCGAGTGGCTGGGCCGGCACTGGCTGGGTGGCAGCCACCTGTGGTTCGTCGCGCCCATGGGCGCCTCGGCCGTGCTGTTGTTCATGTTGCCCGCCAGCCCCTTGGCCCAGCCATGGGCGGTGCTGGGGGGCAACTTGGTGTCGGCCCTGATCGGGTTGCTGGCCCACCACTGGCTGGGCGACAGCGGGCCGGCGGCGGCCTTGGCAGGCGCGGCAGCGGTGGGCGCGATGGTGGTGTTGCGTTGCCTGCACCCGCCAGGTGGCGCGATGGCGCTCACCGCCGTTCTCGGCGGCCCCACGGTGCAACGCCTGGGCGTGGGGTTTGCCTTTGGGCCGGTGCTGGTCAACTCGGTGAGCATGGTGTTGCTGGCCTTGTTGTTCAACCACCTGGCCGGCCGCCGCTACCCGCACCACGCGGTGCCCACCCTCCACCGAACGAGCGATCCGCTGCCCACCCACCGCACGGGTGTGCTGCCCACCGACCTGGACACCGCGCTGGCCTCGTTCGGCGAGGTGCTCGACATCGATCGACACGACCTGGAGGAGATCATGGTGCGCGCCCAGCTGCACGCCCAGCGGCGGCACTGGGCGGGCGTGTTGTGCGAGCACATCATGTCGCGCGACGTGGTGCGCATCGGGCCCGACGACAGCGTCGATGAGGCCTGGCACCGCCTGGCCAGCCACAAGGTCAAGGCCTTGCCGGTGACCGAGGCCGACGGCCGGCTGGTGGGCATCGTGTCGCTGCACGATTTCTTTTTGGGCCAGAGCGCGCCGGAGCCACAACGGCTGCCCCGCATGCGCACCGCCCGCCGCGTGCACGAAATCATGTCGCACCGGGTCATCACCGCCCGACCGCACCAGGCACTGGCCGACCTGGTGCCGGGCTTCTCGGACGGAGGCCTGCACCACATGCCGGTGGTGGATGGGCAGGACCGCGTGGTGGGCATGGTCACGCAGTCGGACCTGGTGGCCGCCTTGTTCAAAAACCGGGCACCTGCGAACGTCGCAGGGTGACCGCTCAGGCCTCCGCCCACCAGCCGCTGAGCAGGCGTGCGGGCTTGTCGCGCGCCCGCACCCAGCCGCAGCTGTCCCAGCTGTCCATGGGGCTGGCCAGGCCGGCGAACACGCCGTAGTCGGGCCCCGCCGCGATGAGGCCCCCGGCCTGCAGCGATTCGCCCACGCGGATGGCGCCGCCGGCCTCGATGTCCTGGGTGGCCACCACGCCGGTGCCACATTGCAGGTGGCTTCGTGTGCGGACCGAGCCAGCGCTCTCCACCCCTTGTGCCACGTCGATGACTCCGACCACGCTCAGGTCGTCGCCTGTGCGCACACCGCCTCGGCAGTCCAGTTGGCCACCCACCACCACGCCATGGCCAGCGTGGATGCGCCCCTCCACCCGCAGGTCGCTTTGGACGTCCACGTCCCAGCCCACCCGCAGGCTGCCCCCGCAACGCAGCGCCTGCGCCACCTGCACCGACCAGCCGATGCGGACGTCGGACGCCACCTGCAATGAGCCGGCGCATTGCAGTGCGCCGCCCACGCGCAGGTCTTCGCCCACCTTCAGGCTGCCCGCACGCACGCCACCACCCACACTCAGTGAGCGCCCGGTGCGCAGCACCCCGTCCACCTCCATCGAACCACGGCACTCCACGCTGCCGGCGAACACCAGTGCGGGGGCGTCGAGTTCGTCGAGGTGCAGCACGTCGTCGGTTGGGCCGAGCTGGTCCAGCAGCCAATTCGCGTCTTCCAGCCGACCCGCCGCCACGAGGTCGTCCAGCAGGGCCTGGTAGTCGCTCAGCGTTTCCTGGCGCTTGAGGTACCAACGGTAGCCGTCGGTGCAGGGGCGTTTGCTGCGAATGAAGTCGCGCGTGATGTCTTTTCGCGTCGGCAGCCTCATGTCGCAGACCTCCAGCCCCGTGCCGGTGCCCACACCCTGCGCGGCGGCGCCTTGGGCACGATAAGCACGTCGGCCGGCAACTCACCGGCCAGCGACATGCCCAGTGGGGTGCGCCACACTGGCCACGCCCAGCACGGCCGTGGCCCGCTGCCCACCACCACCAGCCCGTGTCCGTGGTGTTGTTGCTGAGACAGGATGCGCTCGCGCACCGGTCCATGCGCCATGGCGTACTGCAACGCGCCCTGCGGCTGGCTCAGGCCGCGCGCGAGTTGTGCCATGCGTTGGTGCACCTCCACGCAGGCTTTTCGCAGAAAGTGCTCCATGACGATCGGATCGGCGTCGTCGCGCGCCCGGCTCGCCACCTCGGGCAGGTCGGCAACGTGGAACACGTCGATGTTCGCCCGGGTTGCCAGCGCAAGCGCCCAGCGCAGCAGGTGGGCCGAATCGGCGCGCAGCGAGACCGGCACCAGCACTTTGCGGTAATCGGCGAGGGTGTGTGTGCGCATGACCAGCACGGGCGTGGTGTGCAAACGCAAGGCACGGACCAGCCAGTGGGTGTCGGGTGGCACGGGCCCGGGCGGCTCGGCGGCCAGGCACAGCAGCGCACAACGCTGGGCGTGAAAGCGCAGCACGTCCAGCGACGTCATGGCCTCTTCAATGGTGTCCACCACCAAGCCAAACTGGCGCCGCAGGTGCCGCGCGCGTTGTTCCAGCCTGGCCAGGGGCGAATCGAACACGTTGTGGCCGCTGCCGCAGTAGGCCAGGCGGAGTTGCATGCCGGTGGCCTGGGCCAATGCGGCGGCTTTCTCCAGGTGGCGTGGGCTGTGCGCATCCAGCGCGGTGAGGGTGAGCAGGACGGCGCTCATGGCTTGTCGCGCCTCAGGGCAAACGAAGCGCCGGGCGCTTCGGGCGGCGGCCATTCACGACGCAGGTTGCGCCGATGGAGGGAGACCAAGGGGTGGGTGACAGTCACAACGGTGTTCGTGTTCATCAAAACTCCGGTAACAGGCGACGCCCCCGGTCGGATCGACCCGGACCGGCGGCGCGCTGTTTGAAGAAGGAAAAAGACGGAAGAGGACCACCCTGGGCTAGGTTGTGTGGTCGCCGCTGGCTTCTGGTTGAAACAGCATCGCGTCGATGGTCAGCAGCCGCTGCTTGCCTGAGGGCATCGTCCAGCTCACTTGTGCGCCTACGCGCCGGCCGAGCAAGGCCAGGCCCACAGGCGACAGCACCGAGATGAACCCGGCGTTGGGTTCGGCGTCGTCGGGGTAGCACAGGGTCAGCTTGTGCTGCTCGCCATCGTCTTGCGTCACCAGGACTTGGGAGTACAGGGTGACCACGTCTGCTCGAACCTGCGCCGATTCGATCAGCTCGGCCGAATCCAGCACGTCGGTCAGCGCGTCCGGCGGATGCCCGCCGTTGAGTTTGAACAGGCGGCCATGGTCGAGCTTGGTGAGCCACAGCTCACCGGGGGCAATGTTTGACATGAAAACTCCATAGGACCGCTCGTTGGCAAGCGGCCACGGTCACGCGGGGCTGTGTGCCCGGCGACAGGAGTTGCGCGAAAAAGGGAGGAGGGGTGTCGCCGGGCTCAGGAATCTGCGGCTTGTGGGCAGATGAGCGCGTCACCGGTCTGGAGGGTGGCGGACACGGGTGTGCCGCAGCCCAGCTTGTGCAAGCTGGGGCTGGTGGCAGCGAAGGGGCGACCCGTGAACATGGGTGAGACTGTAGCCTGAGATGCTTGACGTGTCAAAGAAAAGGGCGATTCCGCTTTGCTACACTTGTGTGCATGTTCATTCAACGCAGCACCGCCATCGCCTGCCGGGCTCCGCAAGGGAGCCGGGGAGCTTGGCCTTGGCGCAAGCCATAAAGTCTGCGTATGTCTCCGGCGCGGCCCCGTGATGCTGCCCGCGCCACCCGCGCACCCGCCCTGGGTGCAAAGCACCGAATGAACGCCCTGCCACGCAGGGCCTGAGCTGCAGGAGGCTCATCCCGTGATCACCGAACTCGAATTCAAGAGCCTGGCGCAACAAGGCTACAACCGCATCCCGCTGATGGTCGAGGCCTTTGCGGACCTCGAAACCCCGCTCTCGCTCTACCTCAAGCTGGCCTTTTCCAAGGACGGTGGCAAGCACAGCTTCCTGCTCGAATCCGTGGTGGGTGGCGAGCGTTTTGGCCGCTACAGCTTCATCGGCCTGCCGGCGCGCACGCTGCTGCGTGCCAGCGGTTTTGGCGCAGCCGCCAAAACCGAGGTGGTGCGTGACGGGCAGGTGGTGGAAACGAACCAAGGCAACCCGCTGGACTTCATCGCCGCCTACCAAAAGCGTTTCAAGGTGGCGCTGCGACCCGGCCTGCCGCGTTTCTGCGGGGGCCTGGCAGGCTACTTCGGCTACGACGCCGTGCGCTACATCGAGAAAAAGCTCGAAGGCAGCTGCCCACCCGACACCCTGGGCTGCCCCGACATCCTGCTGCTGCAGTGCGAAGAGCTGGCCGTCATCGACAACCTCTCGGGCAAGCTCTACCTCATCGTCTACGCCGACCCTGCACAGCCCGAGGCCTACGCCAACGCCAAGAAGCGCCTGCGTGAGCTGAAAGAGTCGCTCAAGTACTCGGTGGCGGCGCCGGTGGTCAAGGCCACCCAGGGTTACGCTGTCGAGCGCGAATTTGCCAAGGCCGACTACCTCAAGGCCGTGGACCGTTCCAAGGAGCTGATCGCCGCCGGCGACTTCATGCAGGTGCAGGTGGGTCAGCGCCTCAAGAAGCGCTACACCGAAAGCCCGTTGAGCCTGTACCGCGCGTTGCGTTCGCTCAACCCCTCGCCCTACATGTACTACTACCACTTCGGGGATTTCCACGTGGTGGGGGCTTCGCCCGAAATTCTGGTGCGGCAGGAAAACACGCCCGAAGGCCAGAAGGTCACCATCCGCCCGCTGGCCGGCACCCGTCCGCGTGGCGCCACGCCCGAACTGGACAAGGCCACCGAGGTGGAGCTGGTGAACGACCCCAAGGAACGCGCCGAACACGTGATGCTGATCGACCTGGCGCGCAACGACATCGGCCGGATCGCGCAGATTGGCAGCGTCAAAGTGACCGAGGCTTTTGCGGTGGAGCGTTACAGCCACGTGATGCACCTGGTGAGCAACGTGGAAGGCATCTTGAACGAAGGCATGACCAGCATGGACGTGCTCAAGGCCACCTTCCCGGCCGGCACCTTGACCGGGGCGCCCAAGGTGCACGCCATGGAGCTGATCGACCAGCTGGAGCCCAGCAAGCGTGGCCTGTACGGTGGCGCCTGTGGCTACCTGAGCTACGCCGGCGACATGGACGTGGCCATCGCCATCCGCACCGGCATCGTCAAGGACCAGATGCTCTATGTGCAGGCGGCGGCCGGTGTGGTGGCCGACTCGGTGCCTGAAATGGAGTGGAGGGAAACCGAGCACAAGGCGCGTGCCCTGCTGCGTGCGGCCGAACTGGTGGAAGAAGGACTGGAGTGAAGACCATGGCGAAAAAAACCAAACTTCTGATGGTCGACAACTACGACTCCTTCACCTTCAACATCGTCCAGTATTTCGGTGAACTGGGCGCCGACGTCGAGGTGTTCCGCAACGACGAGATCACGCTGGAGGGCATAACGGAGCGCGCGCCCGACCGCCTGGTGATCTCGCCCGGCCCCTGCTCGCCGGCCGAAGCCGGCATCTCGGTGGCGGCCATCCGGCACTTTGCCGGCAAGCTGCCCATCCTGGGCGTGTGCCTGGGGCACCAGAGCATTGGCGCGGCTTTTGGTGGCGACATCGTGCGCGCCCAGCAGCTCATGCACGGCAAAACCAGCGTCATCACCACCACGCAGGAAGGTGTGTTCAAAGGCCTGCCCGCGCAGTTCACCGTCAACCGCTACCACTCGCTGGCCATCCGGCGCGACAACTGTCCCGCCGTGCTCAAGGTCACGGCCTGGACCGACGACGGCGAAATCATGGGTGTGCGCCACACAGAACTCGACATCGAGGGCGTGCAGTTTCACCCCGAATCCATCCTCACCGAGCACGGTCACGCCATGCTCAAGAACTTTCTGGAGCGCGCATGAAAACCGTCGACCTCAGGAGCGACACCGTCACCCAGCCCACCGCTGCGATGCGTGAGGCCATGATGGCCGCGCCCCTGGGCGATGACGTGTTTGGTGACGACCCCAGTGTCAATGCGCTGCAGGACCACATCGCCGCCATCACCGGCAAGGAGGCCGCGCTGTTCATGCCCACGGGCACACAGAGCAACCTCTGCGGCATCCTGGCCCACTGTGGTCGGGGCGACGAATACATCGTCGGCCAATTGGCCCACACCTACCGCTACGAAGGCGGCGGTGCGGCGGTGTTTGGCAGCGTGCAGCCCCAGCCTTTGGCGCAGGACGCGGGCGGCCAAATGGCCTTGGCCGACATCGCCGCCGCCATCAAACCCAACGACCCCCACTTTGCCCAGACCCGGCTGCTGTGCCTGGAGAACACCTGGAACGGCCAGCCCATGCCGGACAGCTACCTGGCGGCCGCCACCCAACTTGCGCGTGAGCGGGGCCTGGCCACCCACCTGGACGGTGCCCGGCTGTTCAACGCCGCAGTGGCCACCGCAGCACCGGGGCAGTCCGCACGTGCCCGCGCGCGGCAGATCGCAGACCACTTCGACAGCCTGTCGGTTTGCTTCAGCAAAGGCCTGGGTGCGCCGGTCGGCTCTGCCCTGTGTGGCTCGCGCGAGCTGATTGCCCGCGCGCTGCGCGTGCGCAAGATGGCGGGCGGCGGCATGCGCCAGGCGGGGTTGCTGGCAGCCGCCGCCCACCATGCGCTGGACCACCACGTGGACCGGCTGGCCGATGACCATGCGCTGGCCCAGCGCCTGGCCGACGGCTTGCGTGGCATCGATGGCCTGAGCGTGCGATCGGCGCAGACCAACATCGTGTTTGTGGATGTGGCCGACGGACGCGGCCCGGCCTTGCTGGACCACCTCAAGGCTCACGGCGTGCTGGCCACCGGCCTGATCGGTCTGCGTTTTGTCACCCACCTCGACGTGGATGCCGCCGGCGTTGATCACGCCCTGGCGGTGGTGCGGGACTTTTTTGCCAACGCTGGCGGCTCGTCCGCAAGTGCGGCCACGCCGAGTGGCGTGTACTGAACCCTTTTGATTCATCTCTTTCCCATGGAGACCGCCATGCCCATCACCCCACAGGAAGCGCTGCAGCGCACCATCGAACACCGCGAAATCTTCCACGACGAGATGCTCAAGATCATGCGCATGATCATGAGCGGCGAGTGCTCGCCCGTCATGATGGCCGCGCTCATCACCGGCTTGCGTGTGAAGAAAGAAACCATTGGTGAGATCACCGCCGCCGCACAGGTGATGCGCGAGTTCGCCACCCAGGTGCACGTGGCCGACAAACGCCACCTGGTGGACATCGTGGGCACCGGCGGCGACGGTTCGCACACTTTCAACATTTCCACCTGCTCGATGTTTGTGGCGGCGGCGGCGGGCGCCAAGGTCAGCAAACACGGCAACCGGGGCGTGTCCAGCAAATCGGGCAGCGCCGACGTGTTGGAGAGCCTGGGCGTGCACATCAACCTCTCGCCCGAGGCCATTGCTCAGTGCATCGCCGAGGTGGGCATCGGCTTCATGTTCGCGCCCAACCACCACCCGGCCATGAAAAACGTGGCGCCGGTGCGCCGCGAGCTGGGCATCAAGACCATCTTCAACATCCTGGGGCCGCTTACCAACCCGGCCAGCGCACCCAACATCCTGATGGGCGTGTTCCACCCCGACCTGGTGGGCATCCAGGTGCGGGCCATGCAGCGCCTGGGCGCCGAACATGCGGTGGTGGTCTATGGCCGCGATGGCATGGACGAGGTCTCGCTGGGCGCGGCCACGCTGGTGGGTGAGCTCAAGAACGGCGAGATCCGCGAGTACGAGATCCACCCCGAGGATTTCGGCATGACCATGGCCAGCAACCGCTCCATCAAGGTGGAGACGCCCGACCAGTCGCGCGACATGTTGCTGGGGGTGCTGGGTGGCGAACCCGGCCCCGCGCGTGACATCGTGCTGCTCAACGCCGGTGTGGCGCTGTACGCGGCCAACGTGGCGGCAGACATCCAGGCCGGCATCGCGCTGGCGCGCACCGCCATCGACAGTGGCGCGGCCAAGGCGCGGCTGGAACAACTGGTCGTCAAGACCCACGCATTGAAAGCCTGAACACCATGTCCGACATCCTTGAAAAAATCGTCGCCGTCAAGCGCGAGGAAATCGCCGCCGCCCAGCGCAAGAAGCCGCTGGACATGGTGCGCGCCGACGCCGAGAGCCGCCTGCTCACTCGAGACTTTGAGGGCGCCCTGCGCGCCAAAATCGCCAAGGGTCTGCCGGCCGTGATCGCCGAGATCAAGAAGGCCAGCCCGAGCAAGGGCGTGATCCGCGAAGACTTCATTCCAGCAGACATCGCCCAGAGCTATGCCGAACACGGTGCGGCCTGCCTGTCGGTGCTGACCGACCGCGATTTCTTCCAGGGCAGTGCGGACTACCTCAAACAAGCCCGCGCCAGCTGCGACCTGCCGGTGCTGCGCAAGGACTTCATGGTGGACGCCTACCAGGTCTACGAGGCCCGGGTGATGGGCGCCGACTGCATCCTGCTCATCGCTGCCTGCCTGGACGACGCCAAGATGGCCGAACTGGAGGCCTTGGCCCACTCGCTGGGCATGGCCGTGCTGGTGGAGGTGCACGACGGCGCTGAGCTGGACCGCGCGCTCAAGCTCAAGACCCGGTTGCTGGGTATCAACAACCGCAACCTTCGCACCTTTGAGGTGTCGCTCAGCAACACGCTCGATTTGCTTTCGCGGGTGCCGGCCGACCGCTTGCTGGTGACAGAATCCGGCATCCTGGGCGCTGCCGATGTGAAGACAATGCGCGACGCCGGTGTGAACGCCTTCCTGGTGGGCGAGGCCTTCATGCGCGCGCCCGACCCGGGTGCTGCCTTGGCCGACGTTTTCCAGATGAAGGCCTGAGCGTGGGGCAATCCGAGCTGTTTGAGCCCTCTGTGGCGCTCGACCGCTTGTTGGCCTGGGCGCCAGAGGCGTGGACGGTGGCGCCCGACTGGCGCCCAGTCACCGAGGCGTTTTTTGCCAACGCCGCCGGACAGGTGTTGGGTCGGTACCTGACCGCTCGGCTCGACGCTGGCGCCGTCATCTACCCGCCCCAGCCGTTGCGGGCGCTGGCACTCACTTCGCTGGCCGACACCAAGGTGGTTATCCTCGGTCAAGACCCCTACCACGGTCCGGGGCAGGCCGAGGGCTTGGCGTTCTCGGTGGCCCCTGGTGTGCGCGTGCCGCCATCCTTGCGCAATATCTACAAGGAGATCGCCCGAGAGGCCGGTCAGCCCTTTGTGCCACCCTCACATGGCTCTTTGGCGCATTGGGCGCAACAGGGCGTGTTGTTGCTCAACACCTGTTTGACGGTGGAGCAGGGCGTGGCCGGCAGCCACGCCGGACAAGGCTGGGAGGTGCTGACCGACACCCTGATCGACCGGCTCAATGGCCACGAGCGGCGCAAGGTGTTTTTGTTGTGGGGTGCCCATGCGCAGGCCAAGGCGGCCCGCATCGACGCCACACGCCACCACGTGTTGTGTGCCAACCACCCGTCGCCCCTGTCGGCCTTGCGCCCGCCTGTGCCCTTCATTGGCTGCGGGCATTTCACCGAAACCAACCGATTTCTGGCCGCGGCTGGCGAACAGCCCGTGCAATGGTTGCCCGAAAGCCCAAAAACCGTGGCATAATCTATGGCTTGCCGTGGAGGGGTGGCCGAGTGGTTAAAGGCAGCAGACTGTAAATCTGCCCGCTTATGCGTACGCTGGTTCGAATCCAGCCTCCTCCACCATCAGTATTTCGGTGCGCGATGGCGCTAGAGCGATTTTGGGAAGTGGTGCCTGCGCGCTTTGTGCGTGGGTTCGGCGGGAGTAGTTCAATGGTAGAACCCCAGCCTTCCAAGCTGATGACGCGGGTTCGATTCCCGTCTCCCGCTCCAGTGTTGTCACGTGCTTGACGCGTTGGTGTGTGCAAATATGCGGTCGATATGGCTGTATTGCCCTTGTGGCTCAGTGGTAGAGCACTCCCTTGGTAAGGGAGAGGTCGCGGGTCCGATTCCCGCCAAGGGCACCAAGAATACCGTTGTAAGTTTTGTATTTCGGCATTTTTTGAACCGGAGCTGAAAAATGGCAAAAGAGAAATTCGAGCGGACCAAGCCGCACGTGAACGTGGGCACCATCGGTCACGTTGACCACGGCAAGACCACCCTGACGGCTGCCATCACCACCGTGCTGGCCTCCAAGTTCGGCGGCGCGGCCAAGGCCT
>DASUIK010000172.1:0-3696 GCA_036279795.1 Burkholderiaceae bacterium
GCCGACAACGGGCGTTTGCCCTCCGATGCCCAACGCGCGGCCTGGACCGAGTCCTTCATGGTCCGCCGCGCGCAAGCCTTGTGGTCCCTGGCCGTGCGCGCGCAACCTCGGCTGGAACTGTTGCAAGGCGATGCCTGGCTGATGCGCGTGCTGCGCTGGGGTTTGCCCGTGCTGGGCTTGGCCAGCGGCCTGGGCGTCGAGTGGTGGGTGTCGCCGCGCGACATCGATGTGATCTCCCCCGCGCTGGTGCTGATGCTGCTGTGGAACCTGCTGGTCTACCTGTGGCTGTTGGCGCACGCCCTGCGGCAAATGGGCACCACCCGGCGTGGCGCACCTTGGCCCGCGCGTGCGCTGGCGTGGTTGGGCGGGCGCCGCTGGCGTCTGGGCCTGGTGGGCAAGGTGGGCGCACATTTCCAGCGCGATTGGCTGCTGACTGCGGGCGGTGGCGTGGCGCAGCGCTTGATGGGCGCGCTGCACCTGGCTGTGGCCCTGTGTGCGTTGGGCATGTTGGCCGCGCTGTACGCCAAAGGCCTGTTCCATGAATTCCGCGTCGGCTGGGAAAGCCAGTGGCTCGACGCCAGCCAGTTGCACACGTTCATGGCCATGGTGGGCGCGTGGACGGGTGCGCCAGCCTTGTCGCTGCAGGACATTCAGCGACTGCAAGGCGGTGTGGCCGCCACCAAGGCCGACGGCAGCGTGTGGGCGTTGTGGTGGGCGCACGTGCTGGTGGTGTGGGTGGTGGTGCCGCGCCTGGTACTGGCCGCGTGGGCGGGGGTGCAAGCCTGGGGCCGCATGCGGCGGCTTCGGCTGGACATGACCGACCCCTACTTTGTGCACCTGCTGGCCGATCACGGTGGCCCCGCCACCACGGTGCTGGTGTTGCCCTACAGCCTGCACACCACCGCCGCGCACGAGGCCGGCCTGCGTGCGGCTGTGCGCAGCCGTTTTGGTGCTGCGGCGACGCTGCAGTTGTGCGCGCCAGTGGCCTATGGCGAAGCCCTGTCTGCGTTGCCCGCGCTGGCGCCGGGGCGGCAACGCCAGGCGGTGGTGTTGTTCGGTCTGGGTGCCACCCCCGAGGCCGAAACGCATGTGGCGTTTGTGCGCCAGGTGGCCGCGTTGGCGGGCGCCCAGCCCGAAGTCTGGTTGGACAGCAGCACGTTCAGCGCCCACCTGCCGCAGGGCGCGCGTGCCGCCCGGCTGGCCGAGCGCGAAGCGCTGTGGCGCGATGCCCTGGGCACGGTGCCCGTGCGGGTGTGGCATTTGGAGCAGAGCGATGCCAACGCCTGAAGTGACTGCCGCCTCCGACACGGCCTCGGGCCAGACCATTCAACTGTGTCTGGTGTCACACACCAACGTGGGCAAAACCACCTTGACCCGCACCTTGCTGGGCGCGGACGTGGGCGAGGTGCGCGATGCCGCGCACGTCACCCAACACGCCGAGGCGCACACCTTGTTGCAGACCGACAGCGGCGACCGCTTGGTGTGGTGGGACACACCTGGCCTGGGCGACTCGTTGCGCCTGTACCGTCGCTTGAGCCAGTCAGGCCATCCGCTGGGTTGGTTCCTCTCGCAGGTGTGGGACCGCTGGACCGATGGCGCCTTTTTCCTGAGCCAGCGCGCCATGCGCAGCGCACGCGACAACGCCGACGTGGTGCTCTACCTCGTGAATGCGAGCGAGGCCCCACAAGACGCTGGCTATCTGGCTTCAGAACTGAAAATCCTCGGCTGGATGGGCAAACCCGTGCTGGTGTTGCTCAACCAGTTGGGCGCCGCTGGCAACGTGCAGGCGCAGGCCGCCGAGGTGGCGCGCTGGCAGCAGCACCTCACGCCCTGGCCGGTGGTGCGTGCCGTGTTGCCGATGGATGCGTTCAGTCGCTGTTGGGTGCAGGAGGACGCACTGTTTCAAGCCCTTGCTCCCTGTCTGGGCGATGGTCAACAGGCGGCGTTTCAAACGCTGGTGGCACATTGGTGGCGCTTGCAGGCGCGGCGTTTGCGTGCTTGCATGGCGGCTGTGGCGCCGGCCCTGTTGGCCGCGGCGCAAGTGCAGCGTGGCGAAGCTCCCCAGGCCCACGAAGCCCTGGTGTTGCGCGTGCAACAGAGCCAGCAGACCTGGACCCGTGTGCTGCTGGAGCAGCACGGTTTGCAAGGCGAGGCGGGGCGCCCACATTGGCAGGCGCTGGCCGATTCGCTGTTGCAGGCGCGCACGCCGGTCAACACCAAGCAGGCCGGTTTGCTGGGCGCCATTTCTTCGGGTGCGGCCACCGGTCTGGGGGCCGACTTGGTGGCGGGTGGCATGTCGTTTGGGTTGGGTGCATTGGTGGGGGCCGTGGCGGGGGCTGTGACGTTCGCCGGGGCAGCCATCGCGGCCAACCGCTTGCGTGGTGTGGAGGTGCCTGAGGCGCGGCTCTCGCCCGAGGCGTGGCGCGAGCTGGTGGAAGTGGCCGTGTGCACCTACCTGGCGGTGGCGCACTTTGGGCGCGGGCGCGGCGCGTTTGTGGACGAGGACGCGCCCGAGCTGTGGCGCAACGTGGTGCGTGGTGTGTTGGCCCATCGGGCCGAGGCCTTGAACAGCATGGCTATCGCTCCCGAGGCACCTGATGCGGCGCAGCGTCTGGCCGCGCTGTTGGAGGACGCGGCCTTGCTCGCGCTCAAGCAACTTTATCCGGGCATGGATTTGCGCACGGCCCAGCAGGCGCTGATGGCTGAGAGCGGACCGGTGACCGCAGCATCGTGATGGCCTGAAACGGGCAGCGTGTTTCGCACAGGCTGCAACCGGTGCAGCCTCCCACGTCGTGCAGCACCGAGGTCTTGGTGTGGTCCGGCTTTGGCAACAGGCTCAGCACATGGGGCGGGCACACCGCCACACACCAGCCGCAACCGGTGCAGCGCGCCGGGTCGATGTGCGGCAGGGGCGGTGCCCGGCGCGGCTTCACGGCGACGATGCCAGCCAGTCCCGCAGCCAGGTGTTGACGGCGGCGTGGGCCTCGAACTGCACCCAGTGCCCGGCGTCGGGCACCCAGTGCAGGTGCCGGAAGTGGGGCGCCAGCGCCAGGGCCTGGGCCACCTCCGCGTGTTGGTCCACAAAGAGCGCGTCGTTGGCCCCCCACAGGCCCCACAGCGGGCAGGCCAGGCGGGGCAGCGTGTGGCGCAGCACATCGGTTTGTGAGAGCATGCGCCGCTTCATGCGGCGGTGTTCGCGTTTGAGGTTGTGGGCCTGCATGCGCAACACCAGGTCGGTGACCGAAGCCGGGTGTTGCAGCATGAGCTCCAGCAGGTTGTGGCGCAGCACGGCCTCGCGCGGCGCACCCTCGGGCAGGTGCGACCACATGCGCAGGTCCAGCGGCTGCGCGCGTTGGATGCCCAGCCCCGGCGCGCCCAGCAGCAGCAGGCGGCGCGCGCGCGCGGGGTGGGCTGCGGCCCACAGGCTGGCCACCATGCCGCCAAACGAAAAGCCGATCAGGTCCACCGGCGTGGTGCCCAGCAGGGTGGCCAGGCCTTGTTCCAGCAGCGGGGGCATCACATCGGCGTCGTGCCCCTCGGGCGGCGGGCTGGAATCACCGAAGCCGGGCAGGTCGGGCACCCACACGCTGTGCCCGGCTTGGGTCAGTGCGTCGATGTTGCGCATCCAGTGAGTCCAACTGCCCGATCCGCCGTGCAGCAAGACCACCGGGGAGCCCTCACCCCAGCGGTGCCAGA
>DASUIK010000173.1:0-2301 GCA_036279795.1 Burkholderiaceae bacterium
CAGAACGGGCAGGTCGCGCCCGCGCGGGTCCACCAGCACAGCTTCGCACGCATCGGCGTCGGCCAGCAGGTAGGTCAGTTCGCCGTTCACTTCGTCGTGCAAGATGCGGAAATACACTTCAAGTTCCCCAGCGCAACCAGGCGGCCAGCAGCAGCCCCGCCAAACACGACCACCCCGAGAAAAGCAGACGCCAGGCCAGTGCCCGGGGCAAGAAACCCACGCCGCGTACAAACCCGGCGCTCATGGCCCAGAACAGCGCCATGGCCAAGCCATGATCGGCCTCGCCGTGCGTCCCCACGAACAGCAGCGGGTAAACGCTGCCGCCGAGCATGATGGCAACCGCCACGAGCAGGCTCGGCAGGTGAATGGCTCCGCCGCCCGACTCGGCGGCCACGTCAGCGCTATCTTCGCCACGGTTGCTTTCCGCGGAGGGCGTCGTTTGCGTCATCGGGTGTTGGTCTTGCGCGCCTGTGCGCGGGCTTCCTCGTTCTCACCCCACATGGCGTTGAGAATGGCCAGCAACACCGCAAAACTGACACCGAGTATCCAGGCGAAGTACCACATTTTGTTCTCCTATTAACAGGGCGTTCAATAAGCCACGTGCTCGTTTTCCTGGATGTGGGCGGCAGTCACCTTGCCGCGCATCACGCGGTAGGCCCAGCCCGTGTAGAACACGATCAGCGGAATAAAGATCAGCGTCGCCCACAGCATGATGCCCAGCGTGAGGCGGCTGGATACGCTGTCCCACACCGTCAGGCTGGCAGCCGGAACGGTGGACGAGGGCATGATGAACGGAAACATCGAAGCCCCCGCCGTGCCGATCACGCCGACCAGGGCCAGCGCCGATGCCACAAACGCCGTCAGCGCGCGGCGCGCCAGCAGTAGGCCCGCAGCCAGCAGGCCACCGCCCACGCCCAACGCTGGCAGCAGCCACATCAGCGGCTGGCGGCCGTAGTTGGCCATCCACGCACCGGCTTCGCGCACCACGGTTTTGCTCATCGGGTCCGACAGGGTGGCCGGGTCGATGACCGAGGTGATGCGGTAGCCGGCTATGCTTTGCAGCCACACCCCCGCAGCGACAAAAGCCACAACCATGACGATTGCCGCGCCCACGGCACCCTTGATGGCGCGCGCCTGAATGACCCCTTCGGTGCGGTGCGCCAGGTAAGCGCCGCCATGCATCGTGATCATGGCGCTGCTCACCACGCCGGCCAGCAGGGCGAACGGGTTGAGCAACTGCCAGAAAGTACCGCTGTAGGTGGAGACCATATACCCGTCGAACTGGAAGGGCACACCCTGCAGCAGGTTGCCAAACGCCACGCCGAAAATCAGCGGCGGCACGGCGCCCCCGATGAACAGGCCCCAATCCCAAGTGCTGCGCCAGGTGGCGTTGTTGATCTTGCTGCGGTAGTCAAAACCCACCGGTCGGAAGAACAAGGCCCACAGCACCGCGAGCATGGCCCAGTAAAAACCGCTGAACGCGGTGGCATACACCAGCGGCCAGGCCGCAAAGATTGCGCCGCCGCCGGTGATGAACCAGACCTGGTTGCCGTCCCAATGCGGGCCAACCGTGTTGATGATGACGCGGCGTTCCAGGTCGTTTTTGCCGACGAAGGGCAGCAGCGTGCCCACGCCCATGTCGTGGCCATCCATGATGGCAAAGCCCACCAGCAGCACGCCCACGAGCAGCCACCAGATGATCTTGAGGGTTGGATAGTCCAGCATCTGTGTTCTCCTTCAGGCGTTTGCCGGGACGGGGGTGGGGTGCGCCGCTTCGCGCTCATAGCGACCGGTTCCCAGGCTGCCCGGGCCCATGCGGACAAACTTGAGCATCAAATACAACTCCGCCACCAGCAGCACGGTGTAGAAGCCGACGAAGCCCGCCAGCGAGCCATACAGGCTGTTGACGCTGAGCGTGGACACGCTCAGGTGCGTGGGGAGCACGCCATAAATCGTCCAGGGCTGGCGGCCGTACTCGGCCACAAACCAGCCGAGCTCGCAAGCAATCCAGGGGGTAGGCAGCATCCACAGCGCCCATTTGAGTAGCCAGGGCTTTTGTAAGGTGGCGGTTTTGAGTGTGCTCCAGAATGCCAGTGTGAAGAGCGCCAGCATGGCAAAACCCAAGCCCACCATGATGCGGAAGGTCCAGAACATCGGCGCCACCCGAGGCACGGTGTCGTTGACCGCCTTGTCGATGATCCCGGGCGTGGCCTGGTTCACGTCGGTCACATATTTCTTGAGCAACAAACCGAAGCCGAGGTCAAGCTTGTGGCGCTCGAACACCTGTTTGGCCACCGTATC
>DASUIK010000174.1:0-17756 GCA_036279795.1 Burkholderiaceae bacterium
GGCCCGCGGCTGGGTGGACAAGGGCGCGCGGCGCGTGCACCTGGTCGATCTCAACGGCGCCTTCGCCGGCAAGCCCAAGAACGAGCAGGCCATACGCAAGATCCTGAAAGAAGTGGGCTCCGAGGTGGACGTCCAGCTCGGTGGCGGCATCCGCGACCTGGACACGATCGAGCGTTACCTCGATGCCGGCCTGCGCTACGTCATCATTGGCACCGCCGCTGTCAAGAACCCTGGCTTCCTGCAAGACGCCTGCACCGCCTTCGGCGGTCACATCATCGTGGGCCTGGACGCCAAGGACGGCAAGGTGGCCACCGACGGCTGGAGCAAGCTCACCGGCCACGAAGTGGTGGACCTGGCCAAGAAGTTCGAGGACTACGGCGTCGAGTCGGTGATCTACACCGACATCGGCCGTGACGGCATGCTGACCGGCATCAACATCGAGGCCACCGTCAAGCTGGCTCAGGCCCTGAGCATTCCGGTCATCGCGTCGGGTGGCCTGCACAACATCGACGACATCCGCAAGCTCTGCGACGTCGAGAGCGAAGGTGTGGAAGGCGTGATCTGTGGTCGCTCCATCTACACCGGCGACCTCGATTTCGAGGCCGGCCAGCGCCTGGCCGACGAACTCAACGGCTGAGGCCGTGCCCTCTCACGGGGCCCTTTGCCGCGCCGAGCTGTGGCGGGGCTTGCCCTGCTGGCGAGTCACGCTTGCGCAGGGCGACAGCCTGCTGGTGGCCGAACAAGGCGCGCAAGTGCTGTCGTGGGTGTCGGACGGGCGCGAGCGCCTGTTCCTGAGCCCGGGCAGCGCCGCCGACGGGCACACCGCTATCCGTGGCGGGGTGCCCATCTGCTGGCCCCAGTTCAACCAGCGGGGCACGCTGCCCAAGCACGGCTTCGCGCGCAACTTCCCTTGGCAAAAGGGTGTGTTTGAGTCTGCCGAAGACCGTGCCGAACTGCGCCTGCACCTGGAGGCCAACGCCCAGACCCTGGGCATCTGGCCCCATCACTTTGAGCTGACCCTGGTGCTGCGCCTGCAAGCCCGGCGGCTGCGCTTGGTGCTGGAAGCACACAACCCGGGTGACACTGCTTGGGCGTTCACCGGCGCCTTGCACAGCTACCTGCGTGTGGACGACGTGGGTCAGGCGCGCCTGTTTGGGCTCGCGGGACAGGCCGAATGGGACTCGCTGAGCGACACCGCCGGGGAGGGCGGTGCGGTCATTTCGCTGGACGGGCCTTTTGATCGCATCTATGCGGCGGCAGACCAGGCGCTTTGCCTGGTGGACGGCGCGCATGGGCTGACCGTGTCGCAAAGCGCTTCCTGGGCGAACACGGTGGTCTGGAACCCGGGCGGCAGTCTGCCCGACTTGCCTGGCGAGCACCACCGACACATGCTGTGTGTGGAGGCTGGGCAGGTGCTGGCCGCGACAACCGTCGCGGCGGGCGAACGCTGGGTGGGTTGGCAGCAGTTCGATGTGGCGACGCGGGGTGAGACAATAGCGACATGCTGGCCAAACGCATCATCCCCTGCCTCGACGTGACCGGTGGTCGCGTTGTCAAAGGCGTCAATTTTGTTGAGCTGCGCGACGCGGGCGATCCCGTCGAGATCGCCGCCGGCTACAACGATCAAGGCGCCGACGAACTCACCTTCCTTGACATCACCGCCACCTCCGACGGCCGTGATCTCATCCTGCACATCATCGAGGCCGTGGCCTCGCAGGTCTTCATCCCCCTGACCGTGGGCGGTGGCGTGCGCACGGTCGAAGACGTGCGCCGCCTGCTCAATGCCGGCGCCGACAAGACCAGCTTCAATTCCGCTGCCATCGCCAACCCGCAGGTCATCCGCGACGCGTCCGACAAGTACGGCGCGCAGTGCATCGTGGTAGCCATCGACGCCAAGCGTCGCTTTGGCACCGATGTGATGGACCGCGGCGAGGGCTGGGACGTCTACAGCCATGGCGGGCGCAAGAACACGGGCCTGGACGCCATCGCGTGGGCCAAACAGATGGCCGATTTTGGTGCCGGTGAAATCCTGCTGACCAGCATGGACCGCGACGGCACCAAGGCCGGCTTCGATCTCGAACTCACCCGCAGCGTCAGCGAAGCGGTGGATGTGCCGGTCATCGCCTCGGGCGGCGTCGGCAACCTCGACCATCTGGCTGCAGGGGTGCAGGCCGGCGGCGCCGATGCGGTGCTGGCGGCCAGCATCTTCCACTACGGCGAATACACCGTGGGCCAGGCCAAGCGCCACATGGCCAAGCTCGGCATTCCGGTGAGGCTGTGATGGACTGGCTTGATCAGATCAAATGGGACGCGCAGGGCCTCGTGCCGGTGATCGCGCAGGAGCAGGGCAGCAAGGACGTGCTGATGTTCGCCTGGATGAACCGCGAGGCCTTGCAGAAGACGGCCGAGCTGGGCCGGGCGGTCTACTTCAGCCGCTCGCGTGGCAAGCTGTGGTTCAAGGGCGAGGAGTCGGGCCACGTGCAGACCGTGCACGAGATCCGCATCGACTGCGACAACGACGTGGTGTTGCTGAGCGTGACCCAGACCGGCCACGAGCCCGGCATCGCCTGTCACACCGGCCGCCACAGCTGCTTCTACAGCGTCTTCAAGGACGGCGCCTGGACGGCGGTCGACCCGGTCTTGAAAGACCCGGAATCCATCTACAAATGAGTGCCATGAGTTCCACCGATTCCCTGGACCACAAGCTGGAGCGTTTGGCGGCCGTCATCGAGAGCCGCAAACCGGCCAACGGCGGCGACCCCGACAAAAGTTATGTCGCGCGCCTGCTGCACAAAGGGCCGGACGCGTTTCTGAAAAAAATCGGCGAGGAGGCCACCGAAGCCGTGATGGCCGCCAAGGACTGCGACCACGGCGGTGACAAGTCCAAGCTGGTGGGTGAGGTGGCCGACCTGTGGTTCCACTCCATGATTGCGCTGGCCCACTACGGCCTGAGCCCGGCGGATGTAGTGGCCGAGCTGGTGCGCCGCGAAGGCCTGAGCGGCCTGGAAGAAAAGGCCTTGCGCAAGGCGCAGGCCCGCGAATCCGAAGGCTGAAGGAGGCCATCGCCATGGACGACCAGACCGAGCGCCTGCGCAGCCTCAACACGGTGGGCACCATCAGCTACGTGCTGCACCTCATCGTGGCGGTCAGCGCCGTGGTCCCCGGTGGCCAGTGGGGCCCCACGTTGCTGATCGTGGCCTTGGTCGTCGATCTGGTGAAACGTGGCGAGGCTGAGGGCACCTGGCATGCCACCCACTTCAGCTGGCGCCTGCGCAGCGTGCTGTGGGCGGGGGTGCTTTATTTGGTGACCTTGCCGCTGTGGCTGTTGTTTTTCCTGCCGGGTTGGATCGCGTGGGCCGTGATCTCGGTCTGGTTCCTTTACCGCATCATCAAAGGCATGGTTCGCATGAACGCGGGCCAGCCCATGGAGACCCCCGCATGAGCGTTGACAACTGCCTGTTCTGCAAAATCGTCGCAGGGCAGATCCCGAGCAAGAAGGTGTTCGAGGACGAACACGTGTTCGCTTTCCACGACATCCACCCCTGGGCGCCGGTGCATTTTTTGATGGTGCCCAAGCGCCACATTCCGTCCATGGCCCAAGTCACGCCCGAGGATGCTGGCCTGCTGGGGCACATGATGGCGCTGGCGCCACGCTTGGCTCTGGAGCAAGGGTGCCGGCCTTACCCTGAGGGGGGCTTTCGCATCGTGACCAACACCGGCACCGAAGGGGGCCAGGAAATCCACCACCTGCACCTGCATGTGATGGGCGGGCCGCGCCCCTGGGCGCGCGGCTGAGGGCGGGGCACAACCCGGGGCGGTATTTGCCCCTTGTCATCGAACTGGCAACCCCAAGCTTTAGAATCCGAGACAGTTCGGGGCACATCCCCACAGGAGATATTTCATGGGTTCCCTTTCCATTTGGCACTGGCTGATCGTTCTGCTGATCGTCGTCATGGTGTTCGGCACCAAAAAGCTCAAAAACATCGGCTCCGACCTGGGTGGCGCCGTCAAGGGTTTCAAGGACGGCATGAAAGAAGGCGGCCAGGCCGCTGACGCCAACGCTCCCGCAGCAGGCCAGGTGGCCCAAGACACCACCAAGACCACCATCGACGTCGAAGCCAAGCAGAAAAGCTGAGCCGGTGCGGGTGCGCTTGTCTTTTGTTCGTGATGTTGTGACAGGTGCCTTTGCCGCATGATTGACCTCGGTATCTCCAAGATCGCCCTCATCGGGGCGGTCGCGCTCATCGTGATCGGGCCTGAAAAGTTGCCTCGTGTGGCGCGCACCGTGGGCGCGCTGCTTGGCAAGGCGCAGCGCTACGTGGCCGACGTCAAGGCCGAGGTCAACCGCTCCATGGACCTCGAAGAGCTCAAGAAGATGAAGGACACGGTCGAATCGGCCGCGCGCGACGTCGAGAGCAGCGTGCAGACCAGCGCCAGCGATTTCGAGAAATCGTGGTCGGAGGCCACCGCAGGCTTGGAGGACAGCGCGTCCGGGACCGACGCCTTGAACAGCTGGACCCCCCCCCCGCCCGAGTACCGCCACCCCAAGAAGAATTTCCGCCTCAAGCAAAAGGCCGTGCCGCAGTGGTTCAAGGCGCGCACGGGCACCCGCACCCGGGCGCAGTCTGGTGCCGCGCGGGTGGCGCGTTTTCGCCCCCGCAGCCGTTCCGTTCAATAAACCCGCATGTCCAACAAACCCGATCCGGCCGATGAGCTGGCCGGCACCGAACAGCCGTTCGTGCAGCACCTCATGGAGCTGCGCGACCGCTTGCTCTACTGCGTCTACGGCTTGGCTGTGTGCATGGCTTTGCTGGCCATCTGGCCTGGCCCCAGCGGCCTGATCGATCTGATCGCGGTGCCCATCCGGGCCCACATGCCGCCCGACGCCAAATTGATCGCGGTGGGCGTGTTCTCACCGTTTTTTGTACCCATCAAGGTGCTGGGCATGGCGGCGGTGTTGTTGTCGCTGCCCTGGTTGATGTACCAGATGTGGGCTTTTGTGGCCCCCGGCTTGTACAGCCACGAGAAGAAGTTCGCCATGCCGCTGATCGTGATGGGCAGCTTGCTGGCCTACATCGGCATCGGTTTTGTGCAGTTTTTTGTGCTCGACAAGATGTTCGGTTTCATCCAGCAGTTCACGCCTGCCAGCGTGGCCGCCACGCCCGATATCGCTTCTTACGTTGAAGCCATCCTGTCGCTGTACCTGGCCTTTGGCCTGGCCTTCCAGGTCCCCATCGTGGTCATCTTGCTGGTGCGCCTGAACATGGTGAGCATTGAGAAGCTCAAGGAATTCCGCGGCTATTTCATCGTGCTCGCGTTTGTGATCGCTGCCGTGGTCACGCCGCCAGACGTGATCTCGCAACTGGCCCTGGCGGTGCCGATGTGCATCCTCTACGAGCTGGGCATTTTTGGCGCGCGCTGGTTCAGCAAGGTCAGCACTGCGCCCGAAGAAACGACCGAGCGCACCGATCCGAGTTGACGGCTTTCAACGGCTGGCGCGGCGCGCCGGTATCCGTTGAGCGGGGGTGATCTGCACTTGCTGGCGGCTGTCGCGGCGGGTCACGTCCAGCGGCGCCGGCTGTCCCGGTTTCAGTGAAGCCACCGCACCCAGCAATTCGGGCACGGTGTTGACCTTTGTGCCATTCACCGCCGTGATCACGTCGCCAGGCCGGATACCGGCCTGGGCGGCAGGGCCGTTCTGCAGCACGCCGGTGATGATCACCCCTTCGTCGCTTTTGATGCCAAAACTCTGGGCCAGCTCGGGGCTGAGGTTCTGAGGCTCCACGCCAATCCAGCCGCGAATCACCTGTCCATCGCGCACGATGGCATCGAGCACGGTGCGTGCGGTGGCCGAAGGGATGGCAAAACCGATGCCCATGGAGCCGCCCGAACGCGAATAGATGGCGGTGTTGATGCCCATGAGGTGGCCATTGACGTCCACCAGCGCGCCGCCCGAGTTGCCCGGGTTGATGGCGGCATCGGTCTGAATGAAGTTCTCGAAGGTGTTGATGCCCAGCTGGGTGCGGCCCAGCGCGCTGACGATGCCGCTCGTGACGGTCTGGCCCACGCCGAAAGGGTTGCCGATGGCCAGCACAGCGTCGCCCACGTGCAGTGTGTTGGAGTCGCCGAGGGTGATCACCGGCAGGTTGGGCAGGTCCACCTTGAGCACGGCCAGGTCGGATTCCGGGTCGGTGCCAATGACCTGTGCGAGCGAGCGGCGACCGTCGTTGAAGACCACCTCGATGTCGTCGGCTTCCTCGATCACGTGGTTGTTGGTGAGGATGTAGCCGGCCGGGCTCACGATCACGCCCGATCCCAGGCCCGCCTGGGCTTGCGATTCGTCTTGGTCGCCAAAGAAAAAGCGGAACCAGGGGTCGTTGCTGTTGGGCTGGCGGCTGCGGGCCTTGCTGGTGTTGATGCTGACGACCGCTGGTGCGGCGGCCTGTGCGGCGGCGCGGAAACCGCCTTCCCGTGCGCCTCCGCCCGAGGTGCCGCTGGGGGCTTCAAACACGGGCACGATGCCGGCGACGGTGGGGCGGCGGTCCAGCCACTGGGGCTTGAGCGTGGCCACCACAAAGTAGGCGGCCAGCAACACGGTGGCGGTTTGGGCAAAGAGGAGCCAGAGTCGTTTCATGGGAGCGAGCTTGAGGTGTTGCCGTGATTGTCGGTCAAGCGCAGGCTTGATGTGCCTCAAAGACGGCTTTTGTCAGGTGGGGTCGAATGGGCGGCATTGCAAGTTTTGCCATTTCACCCAGGAGGTAGCCTTGAAAGCCATTGCCGACCTTTTTTCCACCGACTACGGCCTCTTCAGCGTCGGTGTGATCGCGTTCACCCTGTTCATGGGGTTCTGGTTCTCGCGCTTCTTCAAGCGCAAGATTGCGGAGGACGCGGCGCGCGCCGAACGTGAAGCGGCCAACCGCTCCTGAGTGGGCGGGCGCGCTGTCAGAATAGCGCGATGCAAGCTGCCCTCCCTCCCGCCCCTTGTACGCGTTCACAGCTCGTGAACGCCTTCGACGAATTGCTGCAGCCGGCGTTGTTTCGTGATTACGGACCCAACGGCCTGCAGGTTGAGGGGCGAGGCGAGGTTCGCCACCTCGTCAGCGGCGTGACCGCCAGCTTGGCCTTGATCGACGCCGCCATTGCGGCGGGTGCGGACGCCATCCTGGTCCACCATGGGCTGTTCTGGCGAGGTCATGACGGGCGCCTCACCGGCTGGATGAAACAACGGGTTGCGCGGCTGCTGGCGCACGACATCAGCCTGATCGCTTACCACCTGCCACTCGATGCCCATGCGGTGTGGGGCAACAACGCCCAGCTGGGTGCCACTTTGGGCTGGGTGGCCGACGAGGCGCCGCAGGGCCGTTTTGGTGAGCAGTCGCTGGGCTGGCTGGGCCACAGTGCCGAGGCGCATGCCACCGCCCCCGATTTGGCTCGTCACATCGAACGCCGCCTGGGTCGCACAGTCACCTGCATCGACGCGCCGGGGCGCAGGCCGCAGCGCATTGCCTGGTGCACGGGCGGCGCGCAGTCGTATTTCGAAGCCGCCATCGCGGCTGGTGCCGACGTGTTCGTGACCGGCGAGATATCGGAGCCCCAGGCCCATTACGCCCGCGAGTGTGGCGTGGCCTATATCGCGTGTGGCCACCACGCCAGCGAGCGTTACGGCGCGCCTGCCGTTGCGGCGCATGTGGCGCAGCGTTTTGGCCTGGTGCATACCTTTATCGACATTCCCAACCCCGCATGAACGCCGCCAAGCCTTTGTTGCTCACCATGGGCGATCCCGCCGGTGTGGGGCCGGAGCTGATCGCTCTGTTGTGCCGTGACCACCCTGCGCTGGCCGCGCGCTGTGTGGTGGTGGGTGATGCCGCCACGTTGGCGCGCGCTTGTGCGTGCATTGGCAGCGCGCCGCTGGCAGTTCCCGTGATCCAGTCCACCTCGTTGTCTGCGCCGGTGCCCTGGGGGCGAGTCAGTGCCGAGGCGGGCCGCGCGGCGGCCGATTGCATCACCTGGGCCACGCGCGAGGTGCTGGCCGGCCGGGCAGCTGGGGTGGTCACCGCGCCCATCCACAAAGAGGCCTTGGCGGCGGCGGGTGTGCCGTACCCCGGGCACACGGAAATGTTGCAGGCTCTGGCGGCTGAACACCTGGGCTTGCCGGTGGCGCAGTTGCCCGTGCGCATGATGCTGGCCAACCCGGAGCTCAAGACCGTGCTGGTCAGCATCCATGTGTCACTGCGTCAGGCCATCGAGGCGGTCACGGAGGACAACGTTCTGCAGACCCTGCGCATCACTGCCGCGCACTGGGCACGGCTGGGGTTGGCGCCGCCGCGCATTGCGGTGGCGGGCCTGAACCCGCACGCGGGGGAAGGTGGCTTGTTTGGGCGCGAGGAGATCGAGGTGATCGCACCGGCCGTGGCCCAGGCGCGGGCCGAAGGCCTGGATGTGAGCGGCCCGCACGCACCTGACACGGTGTTCATGCGGGCCCGCGAGGGTGCATTTGACGTGGTGGTGGCCATGTACCACGACCAGGGTTTGATCCCGGTGAAGTACATGGGGCTGGCCCATGGGGTGAACGTCACGCTGGGCTTGCCGCTGCTGCGCACCAGCCCCGATCACGGTACCGCGTTTGATCTGGCCGGCACCGGTCGCGCCGATCCGTCCAGCCTGATCGCGGCCACCGCATTGGCCGCGCAGATGAGCGGCAGCTGAATTATTTTTTCAAGGCGTCGCGGATTTCACGCAACAACACCACGTCCTCCGGTGTGGGGGGCGGTGCCACCGGGGCGGCGGCTTCTTCGGCCTTGAGGCGGTTGATCTGCTTGACCATCATGAAAATGATGAAGGCCAGGATCAGGAAGTTCAGGGCGATGGTGATGAAGTTGCCGTAGGCGAACACCGGCACACCAGCGGCCTTGACCGCCGCCAGTGTGGGGGCCGTGCCCGCCGGCACCGTGCCCAGAGCAACGAACATGTTGCTGAAATCGAGCTTGCCGAACACCACACCCACCAGCGGCATGATGATGTCCGTCACCAGGGAATCGACGATCTTGCCGAAGGCGCCGCCGATGATCACGCCCACGGCCAGATCGATCACGTTGCCCTTGACAGCAAAGGCCTTGAATTCTTGCATCACGCTCATGTGCGGGTTCTCCAAATTGAACAAGACTGCCATTGTGGCGTAAGCCAGGGCGCTCGTGAGCGTTGCATCCCGATACAGTGTTGAGCCTCCGCTACAATCCCCCGTTGTCCAAGGCTTGCCGCTGCCGGATGGGTGCTGCCCGTCCGTGCCCCATGCGGCTCCGACACCGCATTACCGTTACTGAAAGATCCCCATGAGCGAAGCAACCGTAGACAACGGCCGTCGAAACTGGCTGATCACCTCATGCGCCGTGGGTGGCGCGGGTGCCGCTGCCGTGGCCGTGCCTTTTGTCAGCACCTTCCAACCCTCTGAGCGCGCCAAGGCGGCCGGCGCGGCCGTTGAAGTGGATGTCTCCGGCATCCAGCCCGGCGAAAAGCTGGTGGTCGAATGGCGCGGCAAGCCTGTGTGGATTCTGCGCCGCACGCCCGAGCAGCTGGCTTCGCTCAAGGCTGTTGAGCCGCAACTGGCCGACCCCAATTCGGACCGCACCGCCTACCCCACGCCCGCCTACGCCAAGAACGGCCACCGCTCCATCAAACCCGAGTTCCTCGTGGCGGTGGGCATCTGCACCCACCTGGGTTGCTCGCCCGGCGACAAGCTGACCGCCGGCCCGCAGCCCTCGCTGCCGGACGACTGGAAGGGCGGCTTCCTGTGCGCCTGCCATGGCTCCACCTTTGACGTCGCAGGCCGCGTGTTCAAGAACAAGCCCGCACCCGACAACCTCGAAATCCCGCCGCACTACTACCTGTCGGACACCACGCTGCTGGTGGGTGAAGACAAGAAGGCCTGACCAGAATACCCCTGAGGCACACCATGGCTGAATTCAAGGAAATCTCACCCGACGCGCCGGCAGGCGCCAAGCTGGCGAACTGGTTCGAGAACCGGTTTCCCACCGCATTCGACGCCTACCGCGTCCACATGTCGGAGTACTACGCACCGAAGAACTTCAACTTCTGGTACATCTTCGGCTCGCTGGCCCTGCTGGTGCTGGTGATCCAGATCGTGACCGGCATCTTCTTGGTCATGCACTACAAGCCCGACGCGTCGGTCAACAGCGCCGGCGTGCCGGTCGCGTTTGCCTCTGTCGAGTACATCATGCGCGATGTGCCCTGGGGCTGGTTGATCCGCTACATGCACTCCACCGGGGCGTCCGCCTTCTTTGTGGTGGTTTACCTGCACATGTTCCGTGGCCTGATCTACGGCAGCTACCGCAAGCCGCGCGAGCTGGTGTGGGTGTTCGGCTGCGCCATCTTCCTGGTGCTGATGGCCGAGGCCTTCATGGGCTATCTGCTGCCTTGGGGCCAGATGTCCTACTGGGGCGCCCAGGTGATCGTGAACCTGTTCTCCGCCATCCCCTTCATCGGTCCTGACCTGGCCCTGCTGATCCGTGGCGACTTCGTGGTGGGCGACGCCACGCTGAACCGCTTCTTCAGCTTCCACGTCATTGCCGTGCCGCTGGTCCTGCTGGGTCTGGTGGTGGCTCACTTGTTGGCCCTGCACGACGTCGGCTCCAACAACCCCGACGGCGTCGAGATCAAGGGCCCCAACGCGCCCAAGGACGCCAAGGGCAAGCCGCTGGATGGCGTGCCTTTTCACCCCTACTACACCGTGCACGACGTCTTCGGCGTGTCGGTGTTCCTGTTCGTCTTCTCGGCCATCGTTTTCTTTGCGCCTGAGCTGGGTGGCTACTTCCTCGAGTTCAACAACTTCATTCCCGCCAACCCGCTGGTGACGCCGCTGCACATCGCCCCGGTTTGGTACTTCACGCCCTTCTACTCGATGCTGCGTGCCATCACGGCCGAAATGATGTACCCGCTGGTGGCCTGCGTGCTGCTGGGCGCGGTGCTGGGCGTGATCAAGGCCAAGGTGGCCGCGCCCGTCAAGGGCGGTATTGTGGTCGGCGCCCTGGTGCTGGTGGCTGCCATGCTGGCCATCGACGCCAAGTTCTGGGGTGTGGTCGCCATGGGCGGTGCCGTGGTCATCCTGTTCTTCCTGCCTTGGTTGGACAACAGCCCGGTCAAGTCCATCCGTTACCGTCCGAGCTGGCACATCTACCTGTACACCATCTTCGTGATCAACTTCCTGATCCTGGGTTACCTGGGTGTGCTGCCGCCGTCGCCGGTGGGTGAGCGTGTGTCGCAAGTCGGCACCCTGTTCTATTTCGGCTTCTTCCTGCTGATGCCTTGGTGGAGCCGACTGGGTGAGCCCAAGCCGGTGCCTGCCCGCGTCAACTTCCAGCCGCACTGAGACCTTTGGAGAACAAGAACATGAAAAAGCTAATTCTTGGCTGGATGCTGGCACTGGGTGTCGCCACGGGTGCCCTGGCCGCAGGCGGTGGCATTCCACTGGACAAGGCCCCCAAGCTGACCAACGACATGGCCGCGCTGCAAAACGGCGCCAAGCTCTTTGTCAACTACTGCCTGAACTGCCACTCGGCATCGTTCATGCGCTACAACCGCCTCACGGCCCTGGGTCTGACTGAGCGTCAGATCAAGGACAACCTGGCATTCACCACCGATAAAGTGGGTGACACGATGAACGCCGCGATCAACCCGCAGCAGGCGAAGGAATGGTTTGGTGCCCAGCCGCCCGATTTGACCTTGGTGGCGCGTTCGCGGGCCAGCGGTGCGGGCAGCGGTGCTGACTACCTCTACACCTACCTGCGCACTTACTACCGCGACGAAACCAAGCCCACCGGCTGGAACAACTTGGCTTTCCCCAACGTTGGCATGCCGCACGTGCTGTGGGAATTGCAGGGTGAGCGTCGTCCGGTGTTCGAAAAGGTTGAAAGCCACGGCCACGAAGTGCAGGTGCTGCGCGGCTGGGAGCAGGTCAAGCCCGGCAAGCTGACGCCGGCCGAATACGACCGCGCGGTCGGCGATCTGGTGGGCTTCATGCAGTGGATGGCCGAGCCTGAGCAGAACAGCCGCGTGCGGCTGGGCGTGTGGGTTCTGATCTTTCTGGGCGTGTTCACCATCATCGCCTGGCGCCTGAACGCGGCGTTCTGGAAAGACGTCAAATAAGCACTTGGCCGGGCCACTGGTGTGGCCCGGACACCCACAGTGGTTTGCCGTTGGGCCCCGGCCCATGGCAACCACTGTTTTCACTTGAGGAGTCCCCATCATGATGGTTTTGTATTCGGGCACCACCTGCCCCTACTCGCACCGCTGCCGCTTCGTGCTGTTCGAAAAAGGCATGGATTTCGAGATCCGCGATGTGGACCTCTACAACAAGCCGGAAGACATCAGCGTGATGAATCCCTACGGCCAGGTCCCCATCCTGGTCGAGCGTGACCTCATCCTGTACGAGTCCAACATCATCAACGAGTACATCGACGAGCGTTTCCCGCACCCGCAGCTCATGCCCGGTGATCCGGTGGACCGTGCCCGCGTGCGCCTGTTCCTGCTCAATTTCGAGAAAGAACTGTTCGCCCACGTGTCGGTGCTCGAAACCCGCAGCAACAAGGGCAACGACAAGGCCATCGAAAAGGCCAAGGCGCACATCCGCGATCGCCTGACCCAGCTGGCCCCCGTGTTCCTCAAGAACAAGTACATGCTGGGTGACAACTTCTCCATGCTCGATGTGGCCATTGCACCGCTGCTGTGGCGCCTGGACTACTACGGCATCGAGCTCAGCAAGAATGCCGCGCCCCTGCTCAAGTACGCCGAGCGCATCTTCTCGCGTCCGGCCTACATCGAGGCGCTGACGCCCTCCGAGAAGGTGATGCGCAAATAAGCCGCCAGGCCTTGAACACCATGAGCCAGGACGAATCAACGCCCTCCACGCGGCCCTACCTCATCCGTGCCCTGCACGAATGGTGCACCGACAACGGCTTTGCGCCCTACCTGGCGGTGCAGGTCGATGGCTCGGTGCAGGTGCCGCGCGAGTTCGTCAAGAACAACGAGATCGTGCTCAACGTCAGCTTCGACGCCACCAGTGGTCTCAAGCTTGGCAACGACTACGTGGAGTTCAAGGCCCGTTTCGGTGGTGTGGCGCGCGACATCATCGTTCCCATCAGCCACGTGGTGGCCATCTATGCCCGCGAAAACGGACAAGGCATGGCGTTTCCGCCGCCACCGACGGCTGTGTTGCAAGCGTCGCCCGCCGCTGTCGGGCCGCGCAGTGCAGATGCAGCGCCCGCAAGTGACGAAGGCAAGGCTCTGCAACTGATCAAGGGTGACGACGGTGGCGTGAGCGATACCGTTGAAGACGACACACCGCCACCAGCACCATCCACCGGCTCCGGCCGGCCCGCCCTCAAACGGGTCAAGTAGAATCTGCCCCGCGCCGCTTTAGCTCAGTTGGTAGAGCAACCGCCTTGTAAGCGGTAGGTCGTCAGTTCGATTCCGACAAGCGGCACCATTTCTTCTCGCGCCCCGCGCGCTCAACGCCAGCTGGCTTGCTGCACTTTGATGCGGAGTTGACCCACTGCCAAACCCTTGTGTTCCAGCGCGAGTTTCATGGCGGGCATCATCTGGCGCAACTTGGCCGCGGCCGCCGTGTTGTCCACCAGCAGGCACCAGTCGCTGCCGTCCAGCGGGCCAGAGCGCACTGCTTTGCGCATGCCCGGTGGCAGCAATGGCAAAATGACGGCCAATCTTTTTTGGGACTGCGCCACCAGATCGCTCAAATGGGCCAGCGTCGGCGCGGCATGGATGGCCTGCTGCAGGCTCATCATCTGGTGGGTACGGGTCTGAGCATTCATGTGGGGCCCGCAACTGGGAACGTATGCATCTGATTATCACCGACGCCTGGGTGGCCAAGAGCCGCGCCCTGCACCTCACCGGGGTGCAGTTGGTGTTGGCAGGGCTGAGCCTGTCGGCGATGTTGGTGCTGACCTCGCTGGGTCTGTACCACTGGGTGTTTCTGGAAGGTGCGCGCCAAGGCTGGCCGGTGGTGGGTCCCATGGTCAAGCTCTTGCTCAAGAGCGAAATGGCTTCGCAGGACGCGATCATGCGCGACAACCTGGATGCCATGGCCAAACGTCTGGGCCAGATGCAGGCACGGTTGGTCCAGCTGGAATCGCTGGGTGACCGTGTGGCGGGGTTGGCTGGCGTGCCGCCGGTCGATCCCAAATTGCGAGGTGCCGCCGGCGGAGCGCTGATGGCGCCGCGCTCACTGACTGCGGAAGACCTGTCCCAATCGCTGGACCGGCTGGATGCCGCAGCTTTGGGGCAGATGGACTGGCTCACCATCACAGAGTCGCGCCTTTTTGAGCAAAAGGTCAAAAACAGCCGCCTGCCCACACAACACCCTGTCGCGGGTGTCGACTTGGGTTCGGGTTTCGGCTGGCGGTTGGACCCCATCACAGGCCAATCGGCGCTGCACAGTGGACTGGACTTCCCCGCCGACACCGGGACGCCCATCGTGGCGGCGGCGGGTGGCGTGGTGGTGTTTGCAGGCTGGCACGCCGCCTATGGGCAGATGCTGGAAATCGACCACGGCGACGACCTGGTCACGCGTTACGCCCACGCCTCCCGGCTGACCGCCAAGCAGGGCGACCTGGTGAGGCGGGGCCAGAAAATTGCCGACGTGGGCAACACCGGCCGCTCCACGGGCGCGCACCTGCACTTCGAGGTGCTGGTGGCCGGCGTGCCGCAGGACCCCCAAAAATTCCTCGATGCCGGCAAGCTGGCCGCGCAGCCTCAGGAAGCCCGCGCCGGACCGGCCACACGCGTCGCCAGCGGCCCTCGCCGCTGAGTTGCCTGCCATCCCTGTGCCCCAGGCTCAGGGGGCTGCGCAGGTAGAATCGTTCGGTTGGGCGCTGTGCGCCCATTCCCTTGTTTTCAACGGCTTGGCAGATCCCAAGAGCACCCAGAACCGTCACGCCCAGCGCCCGCCCGCAGCGCGGCAGCGCGAGTGAAAAACACCTATGGCCACAAATTTCCTGACCAAAATCTTTGGCAGCCGCAACGACCGCCTGCTCAAGACCTACCGCAAGACGGTGGAGCAGATCAACCGCCTGGAGCCAGAGTTCGAGAAACTCAGCGATGAACAGCTGAAGGCCAAGACCGAAGAGTTCAAACAACGCCTGGCGCAGGGCGAAGCCATCGACAAATTGTTGCCCGAGGCGTTTGCGGTGGTGCGCGAAGGCAGCAAGCGCATCATGAAGATGCGCCACTTCGACGTGCAGCTGCTGGGCGGTATTGCCCTGCACCACGGCAAGGTGGCCGAGATGCGCACCGGTGAAGGCAAGACCCTGACCGCGACGTTGCCTGTGTACCTGAACGCGCTCACCGGCAAGGGGGTGCACGTGGTCACGGTCAACGACTACCTGGCCAACCGCGACGCGCAGTGGATGGGCCGCCTCTACAACTTCCTCGGCCTGTCGGTGGGTATCAACCTGCCGCAGATGCCGCGCGAGGACAAGCAGGCCGCCTACCGTGCCGACATCACCTACGGCACCAACAACGAGTACGGCTTCGACTACCTGCGCGACAACATGGTCTACGAGACGGCCGACCGCGTGCAGCGTGGCCTGCACTACGCCATCGTGGACGAGGTCGACTCCATCCTGATCGACGAGGCGCGCACACCGCTCATCATCAGCGGTCAAGCCGAAGACCACACCGCGCTTTACATCGCGATCAATCAGGTGGTGCCCCTGCTGACCCGCCAGGAAGGCGAAGCCGATCCGCGCACCGGCGAGGGCGTGACCAAGCCCGGCGATTTCACAGTGGACGAAAAAGGCCATGCGGTCCACATGACCGAGCAGGGCCACGAGAACGCCGAGCGCATCCTCACCCAGGCTGGTCTGCTGGCGGACGGCGCCTCGTTGTACGACCCCAGCAACATCGCGCTGATGCACCACTTGGTGACGGCGCTCAAGGCCCATCATCTCTACCACCGTGACCAGCACTACGTGAACCAGGGCGGCGAGATCGTCATCGTCGACGAGTTCACCGGCCGCCTGATGTCGGGGCGCCGCTGGAGCGATGGCCTGCACCAGGCCGTGGAAGCCAAGGAAGGCGTGGCCATCCAGGCCGAAAACCAGACACTGGCCTCCATCACCTTCCAGAACTACTTCCGCCTGTACAGCAAGCTCTCGGGCATGACCGGCACGGCCGACACCGAGGCCTACGAGTTCCAGGAAATCTACGGACTGGAAACCGTGGTGCTGCCGCCCAACCGTCCCAGCCAGCGCAAGGACGAGCTCGATCGCGTCTACAAGACCACTAAGGAAAAGTACGACGCGGCCATCGCGGACATCAAGGAGTGCCACGAGCGTGGCCAGCCGGTGCTGGTGGGCACGTCGTCCATTGAAAATTCGGAGATCATCTCCGAGCTGCTGAAAAAAGCGGGCTTGCCGCACGAGGTGCTGAACGCCAAACAACATGCGCGTGAGGCCGACATCATCGTCCAGGCCGGTCGACCCAAGGCCATCACCATCGCCACCAACATGGCCGGCCGCGGGACCGACATCGTGTTGGGCGGCAATTTGGAAAAACTCAGCGCCGCCATCGAGTCCGATGCGACGCTGGACGAGGCCACCAAGGCCCAGCGCATCGAGGCCTTGCGCCAGCAGTGGCAAAAAGACCAAGATCAGGTCAAGGCCTTGGGTGGCCTGCGCATCATCGCCACCGAGCGCCACGAAAGCCGACGCATCGACAACCAGCTGCGTGGACGCTCGGGCCGCCAGGGCGATCCGGGTTCTTCACGCTTCTACCTGAGCCTGGACGACTCGCTGATGCGCATCTTCGCTGGCGATCGCGTGCGCGCCATCATGGACCGGCTCAAGATGCCCGAAGGCGAGGCCATCGAGGCCGGCATCGTCACGCGCAGCATCGAAAGCGCGCAGCGCAAGGTCGAGGCGCGCAACTTTGACATCCGCAAGCAGCTGCTGGAGTACGACGACGTCAGCAACGACCAGCGCAAGGTCATCTACCAGCAGCGCAACGACATCCTCGACGCGCAAGACCTGAGCGGCCAGATCGCCGGTTTGCGCGAAGGTGCCATCACCGACGTGGTGCGTGCCTACGTGCCCGAAGCCAGCGTGGAAGAGCAGTGGGACCTGCCCGGCCTGGAGCAGGTGCTGCGCGACGAATGGAGCGTCAACGTCGATCTGGTCAACTTTGTGGCACAGGCCGAAGCGGTGACCGATGAAGACCTGGTCGAGCGTGTGGTGGCTGCCGCCCATGAGGCATTCAACGCCAAGGTGCAACTGGCGGGGGCCGAGAGCTTCACCCAGTTCGAGCGCATGGTGCTGCTGCAGAACATCGACTCGCACTGGCGCGAGCACCTCAGCGCGCTGGACTACCTGCGCCAGGGCATCCACCTGCGCGGCTACGCGCAGAAGCAGCCCAAGCAGGAGTACAAGCGCGAGGCTTTTGTGCTGTTCGGTCAGTTGCTCGACACGGTGAAGAACGACGTGACCCGCACGCTGATGAACGTGCGCATCCAGTCCGACGAACAAATGGCCCAGGCTGCGCAGGCCCTGGAAGCGAGTGCAGAACGGGTGAGCAACGTGACCTACACCGCCCCCACCGAAACCGGCGAGACTGAAACGGTGGTGGACGCCACCACGGCCGCCATGCCACGTGTGGGCCGCAACGATCCCTGCCCCTGCGGCAGCGGCAAAAAATTCAAGCTGTGCCACGGCAAGCTGAGCTGAGGAGTTTGA
>DASUIK010000175.1:0-9095 GCA_036279795.1 Burkholderiaceae bacterium
GCTGCACACGTCCACAACCGTGGCCTTTTCGCGGTTGATCAATTGCACCGCCTCGTTGGCATTGAGCGACCCGGCACCGGCGCTGCCGGACACTGCGGGCCACAAAAGCATGGCACCAGAAGCGATGGCCACTGCGAACAGCGTCCAGTTTTCGATAAAGAAACTCACGGGGGGAACCTTTCTGTTAAGCCCAAGATTTTAGAATGTATGGCTGGCCTGTGCCGGCCAAGGCCTTGCCAGGCCCCGAGAGGGCCCGATTTCCGCACCCAACGCACCTCCATCCCCATGTACAAACTTGTCCTGATCCGCCACGGTGAATCCACCTGGAACCTCGAAAACCGCTTCACCGGCTGGACCGACGTGGAGCTCACGCCCACCGGCGTCTCACAGGCCATGTCGGCCGGCAAGCTGCTCAAGGCCGAGGGCTACGAATTTGACATCGCCTACACCTCGGTGCTCAAGCGCGCGATCCACACCCTGAACTACTGCCTGGACGAGATGGACCGCGCCTGGCTGCCGGTCGTCAAAGACTGGCGCCTGAACGAGCGCCACTACGGCGGCCTGCAGGGCCTGAACAAGGCCGACATGGCCAAGCAGTACGGTGACGCGCAGGTGCTGGTCTGGCGCCGCAGCTACGACACGCCGCCTCCCGCGCTGGAAGCCAGCGACCCGCGCAGCGAGCGCGGCGACCGCCGCTACGCCCAGCTCCAGCCTGAACAGGTGCCTCTCACCGAGTGCCTGAAGGACACCGTGGCCCGCGTCATGCCGTTCTGGAACGAAGTTCTGGCGCCCACCATCACCAGCGGCCAGCGCGTGGTGATCTCTGCCCACGGCAACAGCATCCGCGCCATGGTCAAGTACCTGGACGGCATTTCTGACGCCGACATCGTCAACCTGAACATCCCCAATGGCATCCCGCTGGTCTACGAACTCGACGCCAGCCTCCAGCCGATCAAGAGCTACTACCTGGGCGACGCCGAAGCCGCGGCCAGGGCCGCCGCCGCCGTGGCCAACCAGGGCAAAGCCTGACCTGAACCCGCCCTGAATCCCGGCCCTGAAAGGCCGGTCACATGGCTTTACGGAACCGAAACGCCGCGCCCGGCTCCAAGGTGTATATTGGCCCGCCAGTGGGCCAGACTGTTCTGCGCTGGTGCTTTTATTGGGGTATTTCGATGGGTAAACAAGTGGGTCACAAGCTGAAGATCGCCGGCTGGGTGGCCATTGGCGCGGTGGCCGGTGCGCTGACCACGGTGCAGTTCCAGGCCGTGGCGCGCGGCACCCTCGCCCCCCTGCCGCTGGAAGAGTTGCAACAGCTCGCCGCGGTGTTCGGCATGGTCAAGACCGACTACGTGGAGCCGGTGGATGAGAAAAAGCTCATCTCCGAGGCCATTTCGGGCATGGTGGCCAGCCTGGACCCGCACTCCCAGTACTTCGATAAAAAGTCCTTCAAGGAATTCCGCGAAGGCACCAGCGGCCGTTTTGTGGGCGTGGGCATCGAAATCAGCATGGAAGACGGTCTGGTCAAGGTGGTGTCGCCCATCGAAGGGTCGCCGGCCTTCCGCGCCGGCCTCAAGCCCAACGACCTGATCACCAAGATCGACGACACCTTGGTCAAGGGCCTGACCATCAACGACGCCGTCAAGCGCATGCGCGGTGAGCCCAACACCCAGGTGCAGCTGACCATTTTCCGCAAGGACGAAAACCGCACCTTTCCGGTCACCATCACGCGCGAGGAAATCAAGACCCAGAGCGTGAAGTCCAAGGTGATCGAACCCGGCTACGCCTGGCTGCGGGTGTCTCAGTTCCAGGAACGCACGGTGGACGACTTCGCGCGCAAGCTCGAAGAAATCCACAAGGAATCGCCACAGCTCAAGGGCCTGGTGCTGGATTTGCGCAACGACCCGGGCGGCTTGCTGGATGCAGCGGTGGCCATTTCCGCCGCCTTCCTGCCTGAAAACGTGACCGTGGTGTCCACCAACGGCCAGCTCGAAGAAAGCAAGTTCGTCTACAAGGCGGCACCGCAGTTTTACCTGCGCCGCGGTGGCAACGACCCCATCAAGCGCCTGACCGAAAACACCAAGGGCATCTTCAAGACCGTGCCGCTGGTGGTGCTGGTCAACGAGGGCTCGGCTTCCGCCAGCGAAATCGTGGCGGGCGCCCTGCAAGACCACAAACGTGGCGTCATCATGGGCAGCCAGACCTTTGGCAAGGGCTCTGTGCAAACCGTGCGCCCGCTGGGCCCCGACACAGCGCTGAAGATCACCACCGCGCGCTACTACACGCCTTCGGGCCGCTCCATCCAGGCCAAAGGCATCGTGCCCGAGGTGCTGGTGGACGAAACCGAAGAAGGCAACTTGTTCGCCGCCCTGCGCACCCGCGAAGCCGACTTGACCGCCCACCTCAACAACGGGCAAGACAAGAGCGCCGACAAGCCCGATGCGGCCGCCATCAAGGCCCGCGACGAGGCCCGCGAGCGCGCCCGCCAGCGCCTGGAAGAAGAAAACCGCAAGAACCCGGGCCAGCGCCTGATGCCGGAATTCGGGTCCGACAAGGACTTCCAGCTGCAGCAGGCCCTCAACCGACTCAAAGGCCAGCCGGTCGTCGTCAGCAAGACGCAGACCGAGCGCCCCGAGGAAAAGAAAGAGAACTGAGCGTTCGGGCCCACCCGTGAACGACGAACAGCTGCTGCGGTATTCGCGGCACATCCTGCTGGACGACATCGGCATTGAGGGCCAGACGCGGCTACTGAACGCTCACGCCTTGGTCATCGGTGCCGGCGGTCTGGGCTCGCCGGTGGCCCTGTACCTGGCCAGCGCAGGCGTGGGCCAGATCACCCTGGTGGACCACGACACGGTGGACGCCACCAACCTGCAGCGCCAGGTCGCCCACACGCTCGCGAGGGTGGGCATGGCCAAAGCCGCGTCGGCGCGAGAGGCCATGACGGCCATCAACACCGACCCACAAATCACAACCGTGCTGCAACGGGCCGACGCCGCGCTGCTGGACCAGCTCGTGCCCTGCGCCCAGGTGGTGCTGGACTGCACCGACAACTTCGCCACCCGTCACGCCATCAACCGCGCGTGTGTGCGCCATGGCGTGCCGTTGGTGTCGGGCGCGGCCATTCGCTTCGACGGCCAGTTGTCGGTCTACCACCCCGGCGATCCGTCCAGCCCTTGCTACGCCTGCGTGTTTCCGCAGAGTGACGATATGGAGGAAGTGCGTTGCGCCACCATGGGCGTGTTCGCGCCTTTGGTCGGCATCATTGGCAGCATGCAAGCGGCCGAGGCGCTCAAGCTGCTCTCGGGCATGGGCTCTCAGCTGGTGGGTCGGCTGCTGATGCTCGATGGCCGGCAGATGGCCTTCACCGACATCCGCATGGCCCGTCAGCCGGGTTGCGCGGTGTGCGGCAGCGCACCGGCCTGACACGGCCCGTTGCGGCGACGAAAATCGCGTGGCGATTCAGGCTGCGCCTCCTTGAACAAGCCCCGGCGGGCCTTGCGCGCGGCGGTTTCCTGCACGGCGTAAGGGCCAGGGTTGTTGTGCCAGCGCATGGACCACGCATGGCCCTGCCCCACCAGCCAGGCCCCCACATCACCGTCGGGGCCATCCACGCGCGCCAGCCAGCGGTCGTAAGTGTCTTTGTGCTGCAGGGTGACGCGCACCGTCTTGCCTTGCAGGCGCGCCGCCAGCGCGTCGCGTGCCTCGCGCCCGTGGCGCTGGCAAATCTCGGGGGCATCCACCCCCGCCATGCGCAGGCGCAGCGGTGCGCCGCCGGGTGGGCGCACCCACAGGCTGTCGCCGTCGACCACCCGCAGCACCACCGCGCCCAGCAACACCTCATCGGCGCCCGGATCGCTACGCGCCGGTGCGGCCATCACCGCGGCCACAACTGACCCACTCGCACAAACCAGGGCGGCATAACGCAACATGGCGCGAAGCATACGCCAGCCCCAAGGCTTGTGGGGTCCAGTTGGTGCAGATGCGAGGAGGCAGCACCATAATGCGGCACCCCCACCGGAACCTCCTCTCCCACCATGAACCTGCTGATCTTGGGCCTTGTGCTGTTTCTTGGTGTGCACTCGGTGCGCATCTTTGCCACGGGCTGGCGCGAAACGACCCGGGCGCGACTGGGCGCCCCTGCCTGGAAAGGCCTTTACAGCCTGTTGAGCTTGGCCGGCCTTGCCGCCATCGCCTGGGGCTACGGCGCGACACGCCAGGCCCCGGTGGTGCTGTGGCTGCCACCGCTGGGCATGCGCCACGCGGCCAGCCTGTTCACGCTGGGCAGCTTTGTGCTGCTGGCTGCTGCCTACGTGCCACGCAATGTGTTCAAGGCGCGCTGGGGTCACCCCATGCTGCTGGGCACCAAGCTGTGGGCCGTGGCCCACCTGCTGGCCAATGGCAACCTGGCTGACGTCCTGCTGTTTGGCGGTTTCCTGGCCTGGGCGGTGGTGTTGTTCATCGTCAGCCGCCGCCACGACCGTGCCCATGGCATCACCTACCCCGCCGCCAGTCGCACCGGCACGGCGGTGTCGGTGCTGGTGGGCGTGGCCGCATGGGTGGTGTTTGCCTTCTGGGCGCACGGCCTGCTCATCGGCGTGCGCCCCTTCGGCTGATCAGGTGAACAAGCCATCCAGCCGCCGCAAACCGACCACCGTCTGCAAGCAGGCCTGCGCCGCCTCGGTGCCCTTCACCGCAAAGTGCCGCAAGAAGTACTTGCGATGCTCAGCGTGCTCATGGAAATGGTGTGGCGTGAGCACGGCCGAAATCACCGGCACGCCGGTCTGCAACTGCACGTCCATGAGCGCCTGGACCACGGTGGCCGACACAAAGTCGTGGCGGTAGATGCCGCCGTCCACCACCAGCGCGCTGCCCACCACGGCGGCGTAGCGCCCTGAGCGCGCCAGGCGCTGGGCATGGAGCGGGATTTCAAAAGCGCCGGGCACATCGAACACGTCGATGGCATCGGCACCGAACCCGGCTTGCGCCATGGTCTCGAAAAAGGCGTCGCGCGCCTGGTGCACGATGTCGGCGTGCCAGGAGGCCTCGACAAACGCAAAACGGAGGTGGGAAGGCAGTGGGGTCTGATTCATGGTGTCCTCAACAATGGAGTGGAATGAATCAGGGCGCACAAGCACGCGCGCGCCAAACGCGGCCCAAGGGCCAGCAGGCGCACGCGGCTCGCGCTCTCTTTTATCCGGACTGTGACCGTCGGTCCCGGGATCTCACCGGAGTCTGCTGACCCTGGGTGGCCAGCACCCAGGCGCTCGCGGCACTCGTGTGGACCAGGCCACCATCACCGCCGGTGGGGAATTGCACCCCGCCCTGAGAACGCATGCCCGGTCAGGATGACCAGGCCCTTGCATTCTATGCGGCCGTGACAATCCAGCCCTCCAGCGGATCGCATTCAGGCAAGCCATGTCGAGGCTGGCCAGCTAGGTGTTGTGTCAAGGCCCAGGCCGCCTGCATCGCACACATCACGGCATCCATACGGTCGCCGCTGGCGTCGTCCACCAGCGCATCGCGCTGCGCGTGGGTGAGCTTCAGGCGCAACCCCAAGCGCGTGCGTCCCTGCTCCAAGGCATCCACCAGGTCTTTGCGCGCGATCAGACGCTCGGTCGTCTGTTTGGCCCTGTCATCGCTTTTGTAAGAACGCGCAGCCAACACCTCGCGCGCCAACAGGCCGGGGTAAGACTCCAGCGCGACGCGCCTGGGGTCACCGTCGCACACACCGGGCATGGCCACACCCGCCGCACGCAAACGCGGCACGCCCGCGTGCAGCATGAAAGCCACCGGCGGGTTGACCCACTTCATGCTGGGGCTGGAGCCGGCCGGACCATCGGTGGCGCGGTGGGCGAATTTGTGGCCGGCGGGACGCGCGTCGCAGAAGGCGGCAAACTGCGCGCGAATCTGCTCGCGCGACAAGGCGGCGTAGTGGTCCATACAAGCGCCCCACTCGGTGGGCCAGCCCAGGTGTTCGACCAGTTCACGCGGCAGCCCAAAGGGCAGGTCGAAGCCCCCCACCCAGTCGCCAGGTTGGGCCAGCCAGGCTGCCCAAGTGTCCAGCGTGTCGAAAGTGTCGACGTGGCTCAGTACCACCCGCCCGCTCAACAGCCGCGCGTGCGCCACCACGATGGGCTTGCGGCGCGAAGGGGCGCTGGAAAAATCGCAACCGATCACGGCCGGCAGGTTCATGCTCATCCCAAGGCCAAGGCGGTGACGCCACCCGCGATACACGCGGCACCGAACAGGCGCGCAATCCGATCGCCCTCGCCCAGCAAATGCCCACCCAGCAGGGCGGCGAACAGCATGGACACCTCACGCGCCGGCGCCACGTGCGACAGCGGGGCCTCGCGCATGGCGTAAAGCACCAGCACATATGCCACGGGGCTGATGGTGGCCACCACCATCGCGTACCGCCACTGCGTGCGCCAGAGGGCCCACATCGCCGCCTGATCGCGCAAGGCGTTGGGTGCCAGCACAGCCACCCGCACAAAGTTGCCCATGTAGTCCACCAGGATGGGTGACATCAGCAGCACCTTCACCGCGTAGCCGTCCACCACGGTGTAAGAGGCAATGAACACACCGGTGACCACACCGTAGAACATGCCCTTGTGCACCCGTTGCCGGGCCGCCGGGTCGTGCGCGGCGCGCAGCAGGCCCGGCCCACCGGCGATCAGGAACACACCACCCACCACCCCCGCGATGCCCAGCACCCCAAGGGCCGAGATGCGCTCGCCCAACCAGACGATGGCCACCAACGACGACAACAGCGGGCCGGTGCCGCGCGCCAGCGGGTAGACGACGGTGAGATCCGCTTTGCGGTAGCCACGCAACAGCACCACGTAATAGGCCACATGCAACACACCGCTGGCCCCCACAAAGGCCCACTCGGTGGCACCCCAGCGGGGCACCTCGTCCACCCCCAGCCACGCGCCCAGCGGTGCCCACACCAACATCATCAGCACGGCAGTGAAAAAGGCGAAACGCGCGTCGCCACCGGCCTTTTTGGCAACGATGTTCCAGCCGGCATGGATGAGACCGGCCAGCACGATGAGCAGGAAAGCGGTGGGTGACACAGCGGCGTTTCAGAATGGCAAAGGCCGCAGCACCGGGCACGGGCTGCGGCCTTGCGGGTAAGCCGGGGTCAGGCGCGACCGATGATGGAGGCGGTGGCCATCAACTCTTCCAGCAAGGCCAGCGACACCTTGCCCGACACCGAATACGGATCGAACTCGGGCTTCTCGGAGTACTTGAGCACGATGGAGGTGTTGAGCTTGCTCAGGTTGACCTGGCCCATGGTCCACCCGCCGAAGCGCCGCTCGGTGATTTCTTCGTAGTGCAGCAACACTACGTCGCTGTGACGGGCGTCCTCGATGATGTGGTTGTAGAGCTTGTTGACCGCCTCGCGCCCACCTTCAATGGCTTGCAGGAACACCCCGCCGCCGTAGCACAGAATGCCTGTGATGCCGTGGTTGAGGTTGTGGTTGCGCGAGGCGTGCAGGATGGATTCGATGGCCGCCGAGCAGTCTTTATCGACCGCGCGGCTGACGTAGAGCAGGCGCACCAGCATGGTCAGTTCTTTCTGGGAATGAGAGACAGAAATTCGCGGCGCAGGTTGGGGTCTTTGAGGAACACGCCGCGCATGACCGAGTTGATCATCTTGCTGTCCATGTCCTTCACGCCGCGCCAGGCCATGCAGTAGTGGCTGGCCTCCATCACGATGGCGAGGCCATCAGGCTGGGTTTTTTCCTGGATCAGGTCGGCCAGTTGCACCACGGCCTCCTCCTGGATTTGGGGACGGCCCATGATCCACTCGGCCAGGCGCGCGTACTTGGACAAGCCGATCACGTTGGTGTGTTCATTGGGCATCACACCGATCCAGATCTTGCCGATCACCGGGCAAAAATGGTGGCTGCAGGCGCTGCGCACGGTGATGGGCCCCACGATCATCAGCTCGTTGAGATGCTCGGCGTTGGGGAATTCCGTGACGCTCGGCCCCTTCACGTAGCGGCCGTTGAACACCTCCTTGAGGTACATCTTGGCCACGCGGCGGGCGGTGTCGCCGGTGTTGTGGTCGTTTTCGGTGTCGATCACCATGGCGTCGAGCACGCCCTGCATCTTGACGGTCACCTCGTCGAGCAGCTTGTCCAGCTCACCAGGCTGGATGAACTCGGCGATGTTGTCATTGGAGTGAAAACGCTTGCGGGCAGCCCGGATGCGCTCGCGGATCTTGACCGACACGGGGACGCCGACGTCCTCGTCGTGCCGAACGGCATCGTCGCTTGGGTTCATGCTTGGCTCAACTTTCCTCAACATTGGCCCATGCTAACACCGCCCCCTGGCGCGGCGAGCGCATGAGGTTATTGGCGACGAGCGACCAGGGCCTGCAGGTCGGCCAGGGTGTTCGCCTCGTGCAAGGGCTTGTCGGTCCGCAAGCGCAACATGCGCGGGAAACGCACCGCCAGCCCACTTTTGTGGCGCGGGCTCGCGCCAATGCCCTCAAACCCGAGCTCAAACACCAGCGTGGGCCGCACGCTGCGCACTGGGCCAAAGCTCTCGACAGTGGTCCTGCGTACGACCGCATCGACGCGCGCCATCTCGGTATCGGTGAGGCCCGAGTAGGCTTTCGCGAATGGCACCAGCTTGCGCCCTTCAGCCTGCGGCGGCGCATCCCAGACGGCGAAGGTGTAGTCGCTGTACAGACTGGCGCGGCGGCCGTGGCCGCGCTGCGCGTAGATGAGGACGGCATCGATGGACAGCGGATCGATCTTCCACTTCCACCAAACGCCCACATCCTTGGTGCGGCCGACGCCGTAGCGCGCCGTGCGCTGCTTGAGCATCATGCCTTCGACACCCATGGAACGCGCTGCCTCGCGCTGCCGCGCCAGGTCTTCCCAGCTGTGACCCTGCAGCAGCGGGCTGGCGATGAGGAACGGATGTTGCACGTCGGCCAGCAGCGCATCGAGTAGCGGCCGGCGCTCGGCTTGCGCCAGCATGCGCAGGTCGCGGCCCTGCACTTCGAGCAGGTCGTAGGCCAGCAGCACCACCGGCAGGGCGACCGCGGTCTCCTTCGAGAAGGCCGCGAGCACGCCAAA